>MAYW01000130.1 GCA_001723765.1 Candidatus Scalindua rubra | reverse complement strand
GGTTGTTACTTTAAAAAAACTTGTCGATCTAATTTAGATCAGGTGTAGGGTGGATTAAGGCCCTTAGGCCGAATCCACCGAAAATACCCATATATGTTAATACCGTAAAAATGAAGGTGGATTCACTTCCCGCCTGAATGACGAGTCGGGCAGGCGCTTAATCCACAATAGCTGTTATTAGACATTTTTCTTTAACACACCGAAGGCTTCGGCGTGAGCTCAGCCGAACGGTGTGGTAGAACAGTCTCTAAATCGACAATTTCCCCGCCCGGATGAATCCGTTCGGACGGGCAGTCAAAAAAAGCAAGAAATTGTCGACGACTAACCCGAACAAGTCGGAAGAGAAATGTAGGGCGAGGCTTTAGCCTTGCGTTTGTTGCATGAAAGCAAACCTAAAGGTTTGCCCTACATGTTACACACATAAAATATTTTTATTAAGGTACTAACCTGGTATATCCGCAAGAGGATATACTGTATTAAATTTTGCTTGACCATTGCAAATAACAAAGTTATGTTTCAAATATAAACTATAAGCATAGTTTAAAAATACGCAAATGTAATTTCTATTAAAATTACTTATTGGTAGAGGTGGAGTTTTTTATGATTTTAATTAAAGATTTAGAGAAATTAAAATTGAAAATAGTTGATAGTATTCATCCTGAGCGAATTATACTTTTTGGTTCGTATGCAAAGGGTACTTATTCAAAAGACAGTGATCTAGATTTATTAGTTGTTATAAAAGAAAGTAATGAACCGAGATATAAAAGGGCGAGGAAGATTCGAAAATCTATTTGGGGATTGGTAAATGTTCCAAAGGATATTTTAGTATATACGGAAGAAGAATTAGATAGGTGGAAAGATGTACCGATGTCTTTTGTTTCAAACATAATTAATGAAGGCAAAATAATTTATGAAAGAAAATAACATTCACTCTTTAATCCAGGCATGGTTTGATAAGGCTGAAAAAGATTTGTTATCTGCAAAACATGAATCGTCATTTGAAGATGCTGTCTTAGAAACCGTATGCTTTCATTGTCAACAATCAGTGGAAAAATATATTAAAGGATATCTAATTTATTTAGGTATCATTTTCCCTAAGACACATGAAATAGGTGAATTAATAACACTAAGTGAACAGAAAGATTCAGATATTTCAGAATTAAAGGAAGAAGCTGATAAATTAACAGATTATGCTGTTGAAATAAGATATCCGGATGATTATGTACCAATTAAAAAATCTGATGCAGAAGAGGCACTAAAGATTGCTGTAAATGTAAAAACATATATTAATTCAAAAGTTATACATGAAGCATAACAGGAAGGAGAAAAAAATAGCTTTGAATTCCTTTTTTGTCTTTATAAAAAACCAGCCTTAGTTTTGGTGTTTCCATTTCTGCTGTTTCTGTCATTCCCTGCCCGACAGATGGCAGGCGGGCCGACCACACATTGTCATTCCCATGAAAATGGGAATCTATAAGATTAACACCTTTCCTCTTCTCTATGGGAATTTTTTACCTATGGGATGTTGAAATAATCTACAAAATGTCTAAAAGATAAACAAAGGAAATGTTTATCCAAAAATATCTGGATAACTCTTTTTTTGTGTCATTTAGATAAGTTTAAATTTTAAAACCAGTTAAGAATAGTTTTTTCTTTTTAATACCCAGGCTTTGATAAAAGTATTCATTGGTATCTATTTTGCTTTTAAAGCTTACACAAAGCCCAGAGGTTCAAAGGTTAATGAACATTCGAGAGTGAGAGGAATTCAGATGGACACCGTTACACAGCAGAATGCAGCCAGCACTGAGGAAACTGCATCGGCAAGTGAAGAATTGACAGCCCAGGCACAAAGTCTGATGGAACAGGTTAAGACACTATCATTGCTAGTTGGTAGAGCAGGTGATGGAGAATTGCATAAATCCCCCCTCCCCCCGTTTGATAAAGGGTCATCCCCCTAATTCCCCCTTTATCAAAGGGGGATTAGCCAAGCTCAGCTTGGGAACGAGAAAGGTAATGGAGATGGTAAAAAAGAAGTACTACATAAGACAGACCCGGATGCATTAATTCCAATGGGTTCATCCACGCACTCAGAAGAAGTGCTGAGCGCAGATTCAATCCATGAACATGATGAGAGATTTAAGGATTTCTAGAATTACGTAGCGGAAGCCTTCAGGCTTCCATCCGTTGTAGGGTTGAAAATCAACTTAAACGCAAAATTAACAATGTAAACTATCGAAAGAAAGCCGTGGTATGCTTGAGAAAATGAGAAACGACCTTTTCCTGTTTAATGACATCAATTCCAGTTTGATAAATTGTCTTGACGTTATTTCTAATACCGGGGGAGGTGATGTTTCTAAGCATTTTGATAAAGAAATTAATATTAACTCCAAGCTTTTAGTATCGGTAGTGGATCTCATTAATCAACGCTTCAGTAACGCTATAAAAGAAAGCACTAAACTAATAACTCAACTGGAAAACTGCTTCCAAAAAAAGAAAACAGAAATGGCGTATACTAATTAAACGTCTCGGAAATTCCACAACTTATTGATATTAAAAGACTTTGTTGAGGCCCGAACGAACGACATAGTCGGGCAGGTATCGTTAAGGGGTAAAGGTTACGTCAAAAAGAGACGCCTGCCTGAGCGAGTTCGCCCGGAGTTAAGCGAAGCAAACCCATCATTAATATTGTTTGTTGGGCGCGTTGCGATTCACCCAACCCCCATAGAACTCTTTGTGGCTAACTTTGAAATTTCGATAAAGTGAATTAAAGAAAGGAACTATTATGAAATTGTCAATAGGAAATAAGTTATGGTTAAGTTTTGCTAGTCTACTGATGATAATCCTTTTAATTGGGGGGATTGTAGTATTTATGGTCTCAAAGGTAGCAAAGATCAACAATGTGGCTCTAGAGGTAAGTAGCCCTACTGTTGAGGCATGTCAGGATCTTGTCATTGCCAACGAAAGAATGAATAAGGGAATAATGGGTTATCTGATTAATATGGATGATGAATTTCTTATGGAGTATGAACAGGGTAAAAAAGAGGCTAAGGGCGCGCTTGATAAACTAGAAGAACTCTCAAAGGAATGGACGGAAGAAAAGGATAGGAAAGAACTCAATTTAATCAAAGCTGCCATGGCCAGATTTGCAGTCTTGCCCGAACAATTGCTCGAAAAGAGGAGAAGTAAAGAAAATGACGTAGCGGCAAATTATCTGATACAGACTGCTACGCCTGTAATATTAGAGTTAAACAAAATTACAAACACGTTGATGGAATATGAAGAAAACAAGGCCGTTAATGATATCAGTAAGTACATTATCCTCGCTTCATCTGAACTTCGCACAGGCTTTGATGCTATCGAACAGGGTCTAAGGGGTTATCTGATCGATGCTAATGATGCGTACCTCACGCAGTATTATGAGGCCTTAGAAATGGCAGATAATGCTAGCTTCAGGCTGCTGGATCTGAAGGAAATGATAGAAGCGAAAGAAGTTATTACACTAGAAGATAAAGGGGTTATTGCGCTCATAGAAGAGATCAGCACATTTAAAGAAGAGTTTGAAAATCATCCTGTAGAGTTATTTGAATTGATAGAGAACGTTAAGGATAGCACTGATGCTGCTGCCTATATGAAAAAGAATGTTACACCGCTCTTATCGGGAATTGACAGTTACATAGACCAACTCATTGAGATTCAAGTCAGATTATCAAAGGAACGTAAGATTGAAATACTGCTAGATATAGCTGCATTAAGGACAGGATTTGCCACCATTGGCCAGGGTATTAATGGTTATTTGATAGAGTTGGATGATAGATTTCTTGAACAATATAAATCTGGCATATTTGTAACAAAGCAGGCTTATCAACATATGCTGGGTTTTAGGGATTACATGGACGAGCAAGAAAAATCGCTGGTTGCCGATATAGAAAGCAAGATAAGTGATTTTTTGAAACACCCTGAGAAGGTATTTGAGATAAGGGATGAGGCAAAACCACTACTAATGAATAAGGGAATAAGAAGTAAAGAAAATGACGCAGCGGCAAATTATATGATACAGACTGCTACGCCTGTAATATTAGAAGTAACCAAAGTTTTAAAAACGTTGATGGAATATGAAGAAAATAAGGTCTCTAATGACCTCAGTAAGGACATTTTGATCGCATCATTTAAACTTCGCACAGGCTTTGATGCTATCGAACAGGGTATAAGAGGTTATCTGATCGGTGCTGATGAAGAGTTTCTTAATCAATATTACGATGC
This sequence comes from Candidatus Scalindua rubra, assembly GCA_001723765.1. Taxonomy (GTDB): domain Bacteria; phylum Planctomycetota; class Brocadiia; order Brocadiales; family Scalinduaceae; genus Scalindua_B; species Scalindua_B rubra. Next base: position 8,509 of record MAYW01000130.1, on the reverse strand, counting down.
CTTAGAAATGGCAGACAAGGCTTACTTCAGGCTGCTGGATATGAAGGAAATGATAGAAAACAAAGAAGTTATTACAATCGAAGATAAAGAAATAATTGCACTCATGGAAAAGATCGGCACAGTTAAGGAAGAGTTTGAAAATCATCCTGTAATGTTATTTGAATTGATAGAGAGCGCTGAGGATAACATTGCTTCTGCTGCCTATATGGAAGAGAATATCACACCGCTCTTATCGGGAATTGACAGTTCCATAGACCAACTCATTAAGATTCAAACCAGCCTTTCAAAGGAACACTTGATAGACATAGTGCTCGATACAGCCGGATTAAGGACAGGATTTGCCACTATTGGCCAGGGTATGGCCAGTTATTTGATCGGACTGGACGATAGGTTTCTTAAACTGTATCAGGAAGGTTTGGATATAACAAGAACTGCTCATAATAATTTGCAGACTCTAGGGAAACATATGGACGATCAAGAAAAATTGCTGGTTGCTGATATAGAAAACAAGCTAAAAGGTTTTTGGAAACACCCTGAGAAGATGTTTGAGATAAGGAGTGGAAATAACAATAATCTCGCCGTATCTCAACTAAGGGATGAGGCAAAACCACTACTAATGGAGATAAATAATCTGACAAACCAGATGATAGCAAGCCAAAAGAAACTTAAGGATATTAACACTGCGTTTGCTCAATCTACACAGGAAAGATTAAAGACAACTACTATCATTCTGTCAATCATAGGTATCGTTTTGGGTTGTATAGTTGCGTTTTTAATTACATCCCAGATCACTAAACTTTTAAAGAGTGTTATTAACAATCTTACAGAGAGTTCTGATCAGGTTGCATCCTCAACGCAACAGATATCGGCATCCAGTCAGAGTCTTGCGGAGGGTTCATCAGAGCAGGCATCTTCACTTGAGGAAACATCGGCATCTATGGAAGAGATGGCTTCCATGACAAAACAAAATGCCAATAACGCCGAAGAGGCAGCCAAACTCGTAGATATGTGTAGCGTTTCTGCAGAGAATGGTAACAGAACCGTTGAAGAGATGAACAGTTCAATGGATGAGATAAACACGAGCAGTAAGAAGATAGCAGAGATTACGAAGGTAATAGACGGCATAGCATTTCAGACTAATCTTCTGGCGCTCAACGCGGCTGTGGAGGCGGCCCGTGCAGGTGAGCATGGTAAGGGTTTTGCCGTGGTTGCAGAAGAGGTGCGCAATCTTGCTCAGCGTAGTGCGAATGCGGCAAAAGATACAACAGCCCTGATAGAAGACTGTGTTAATAAGGCAGGTAAAGGAGCAGAGCTTGCGGGTAAGTGCGGGGAAGCCTTGCAGGATATTGTAAAAAATGTCAAGAAGGCAACAGACCTGACTAAGGAGATAACGAGTGCATCCGGAGAGCAATCAGAGGGGATAGGTCAGGTAAACAATGCGATACATCAGATGGATCAGATTACGCAACAGAATGCAGCCAGCGCTGAGGAGACCGCATCAGCAAGTGAAGAATTAACAGCCCAGGCACAAACCCTTAAAGATCAGGTCAAGATATTATCATCGCAGGTTGGCAGAGCAGGTGATGGAGAATTGCGTACAGATGAAGAATCAATAAGAAATACATCATTAACCCATCCTATACATTCTGGAAAGACAGAGATACATGTTCAAGAACGGCAAACAGGTACTCAAGGTGTCCACAGAGTTAAGATAGAGAAACAACAAGTACATAAGGCTATGCCAGATGATAAAGTGGATGATAATGGGGATGGTACTGAAAACGTTCTCCGCAAAACAGACCCTGAGGCAGTGACCCCAATGGATGAAGATAGGATTACGGGACATGATGAAAGACTGAAAGATTTTTAGTTACAGATTTTAGATTATGGAATGTAGAATCTGCGATTCAGAGAGAAAAACTAATCAATGAATTTATAGCATAGTAATTTTCATTTTTTTTAAGCGGGTTAGCGGCTGATTGATGTTGTAAGTGTAATAATCATAGCATATTATGGGCTTGTGGTAGGAGCCAACTCCTGTTGGCGACCGTAGTCCGCCCGAAGGGCGTTAAGTTCATTGAATAAAGGTAAATCAGATAATTGACCATATAACTTTCCAACAAGAATTGACTTGAAATTTATTGTCTGTGTACTTCCATCATCAAAGGTAATACACAAAGTAAAGGGTGCAACTATTTCAAAAGATTGAACACGATAAATACAATGAGACATGATTTATTTCTCCTTAGCTTATGATAGCAAATCCGCTAACGCCATAGCTCAGCCGACGCTAACATGCGGAGGAATGAGCTTGAACAACCGCCTAACTTTGTGCGGAGCAGGGCATCCTAAAATTTGATCAAACTGTTGGCAGTCGGCTGCAGCGCCTGGTTGGGCGCAACTAAGTGATCAGCTTGCTAGTTGTAAAGCTTTTTGTGCTTTGTGTGGAAGCTGGATAATGATGAAGTAGGATTCTGGGTAAAGATAATCCTCTCCAGACTCGTCAACGACCCTCAAATAGCCTTCCTTTGTTGCCTTCTCGTCCGGAAGAATTTGATAAATCTTTCGTTTTTCCAGGTCGTCACAATCCTTGTTCTCAACGCAAAGCGCAAACATCTTTTCTGTTTTTTCTTGAATCATATTCTTAGTCCAAAATACGTTTGATTTTCATTTTCCTTCTACCAATGCCGTGGGCTTCATACCAGTGTAGTTCGGTGTTGCATACTCTTCCGCTTTGAAATTGTACCTTTGCAATACCTTTGAGTTTTCGCCACCGTCCTGAACCATACTGTTTCTGGAGTCGCATTATATCTCTGATTCTTCCTCCAACAGCAATAGTTTTAATATCTTCGATCTTACTGATTATCTCAAAATGCATAGGAATTTGATGGCGTTACATTTTGTTCGCTCAACGACCGAGATGAGCGGCGGCGAACAACAACGAAGAAGCTAAAGAGCACGAATGATGCTGAGATAGACAAAAACTCTGAAGATCGCGTCTACTGTAGCCGTCCGCTCCATCGACTTGTTGTCCTCTTCGATACTATTTATGTTCGGTCAATGAATCCAAAAACTGCTTGGGAGTCAGAATACGAATCCCTCTAAATGGATCCAAAGCCAGGAGGTCTGGATTACCTGTGATTAAGTGCGAGGCCCCGCCACTAACCGCCAGTTCTAAGAACTTGTCATCCTTTGGATCACGGCACTCTTGAATTTCCTCAGTAATCTTAACTAAGGTTGTCTCCCGAATCAGCAGTTGCAGGAATTGCTCCCTTTCTTTCCAAGCGACGTAGCGGTCGAACCTTTCACGGCTTAAAACGTCGTTGATCTCTCGGACCACCTCTTCTGAAAGGAGAATCTCAGTCTCATCGAGTGCTTTGTAGAATGCTTGGCCAGGATTTCCTTGTTCAAACAGCAACGCGCTGACGATGACGTTGGTGTCGAAAACATATCGCGCTTTATTGCTCATCGAGAATGGATTCTAGGATTTCTGGCGTCAAACCTCGATCTTGCGCCTTCCGGCTGATTTCTCGCATTACATCCTTGAGCGACCCAGCAGACCGAGTTGCTTCACTAAGCCTTAGACTTAGGAGCAAATCCAGTTTGCGCCGGTCTTCTTCTGAAGCAGATCGATACGCATTTGCAGCATCTTCATCCACACGAATGGTAATTTCTTCAGTTTTCATACTTCCTTATCCTATGAGAAGTGGTAAGAAAATTCTGTTCATGTGAGCCGAAACGTTAAATATACAGCTTCTATAATATTAGAATTATACAGCGTCTGTATATTTCCAATAGCATAGTCATGATTTATATTACTTTAAGGCAATTTTCAAGTGAATTTTCTAAAAACTCAGAAAAAAGCATGGCTTTCATTTGATTTTCACCATTACAAGAAAAATACAGCGTACTAATAATAATGGAAGGCAAGGAGGCATGTCTATCTGACCACGAGGTTTACGAGTTTCTTTGGTACAACTATTGTTTTTAATATCTTCTTACCATTCACGTACTCATTTATTCTCTTGTCTTCCATTACGCGTAGTTTCAGGTCATCTTCATTTATATCTGATGGTACAACTAATCTGCTTCGAACCTTGCCATTTATTTGAATAACCATCTCTACCTGGTCAGCATCAATAGCATCCTTGTCGTATGATGGCCAGGGTACGGAGAATATGCTCGGAGTATTTCCCAGTATCTCCCAGAGTTCTTCACAAATGTGAGGAACAAAAGGCGCAAGTATCTTTACTATTGTTTCAAATGAAAATCTCAGTACATTAAAGTCATTAATACTCGCCTCGTCACTAAACTCCTTGTCTCTTAATCCTGCGCTGAAATCCACAACCATATTAAGTAGTTCCATTACTGAGGCTATTGCAGTGTTAAAATTCCAGGATTTCTCAATATCGTCAGTGACCTTCTTTATCGTAATGTTTATGTATCTATAAAGCTCTTTTGTTTCTTTTGAAAATAAGGTGCGTTGAATTTCTGTATTGGGGACATTTTTAAAATGCTTTTCAAATGCTGTAATATTATTCCATAGCCTGTTCAGGAAACGGTATGAACCGATGACGCCTCTATCGCTCCATTCAGCATCTCGCTGTGGTGGAGCTATAAACAAAGTGTAGAGTCGCTGTGTGTCTGCACCATATTTTTCGGTGATTAGGTCGGGATTTACAACATTTCCCTTTGACTTGGACATCTTGGCTCCATTCTTGATGATCATTCCTTGAGTAAAAAGATTTTTGAAAGGTTCATTAAAATTTGTGAGTTTGAGATCAAAAAAGACCTTTGTTATAAATCTTGAATAGAGGAGATGTAAAATTGCATGTTCGATCCCACCTATATATTGGTCAACAGGCAACCATCTATTTACCTCTTCTGAATCAAATGCCTGAGTATAATCTTTAGATGAGATATACCGTAGATAATACCAACTGGAATCAACGAATGTATCCATCGTATCGGTCTCTCGCTTTGCATTGCTTCCACATTTTGGGCATGTCGTGTTAACGAATTCGTCCACATCAACAAGCGGACTCCGGCCCTGCGGATTAAATTCTACATTTTCTGGTAGAAGCACAGGGAGATCCTTTTCAGGTACAGGAACAGTACCGCAGCTTTCGCAATATATAATTGGTATAGGCGCACCCCAGTATCTCTGTCTTGAGATTAACCAGTCTCTCAACCTGTAATTTATGCTTCGTTCACCCATGTCTTTGTCTTCAAAGAAGTTTATGATCTTTGGGATAGCCTCCCTGTTTGGCATTCCATTAAACTGAGTAGAATTAACCTGTATTCCATCTTCCAGGTAGGCTTCTTTCATATCTTCTGGTTTCAGTGTGGTGTCATTGTCTGAAGGCTGAATGACTACCCTGATAGGTAGATTATATTTCTTTGCAAATTCAAAATCCCTTTGGTCATGAGCTGGTACAGCCATAACAGCTCCTGTTCCATATTCCATTAATGCATAATTTGAAACCCATAAAGGTACTCTTTCATCGTTAACAGGATTAATGACATATCTTCCGGTAAAGATCCCTTCTTTCACAGCTCCTTCAGATGTCCTTTCAATGGTGCTCAGATTTCTGATTCTGTCTACAAATTCCGATACTGATTTCTCATTTCCGGTACCCTTTACCAATTCACTTATTATAGGATGTTCTGGAGCTAATGACATAAATGTAACACCAAAAATAGTATCGGGTCTTGTAGTGAAGCATGGGATTATCTCATCACTTCCTTCTAATTTGAAATTAATCCTTGCGCCTTCACTTCGACCAATCCAATTCGCCTGCATTATCTTAACTTTTTCCGGCCACCCACTGAGTGTTTCAAGGTCATCCAGTAACCTTTGAGCGTAATCGCTAATCTTGAAAAACCACTGTTCTAAATCCCTTTGCATTACCCTTGCCTCACATCTTTCACAAAACCCAACAATTACCTGTTCGTTTGCCAGCACAGTGGCACATGAAGGGCACCAGTTTACGGAAGCCTTCTTTTTGTATGCCAGATTGCTTTCAAATAGTTTGAGAAATATCCATTGTGTCCATTTATAATAATCTGGTTCACAGGATGTAACTTCCCTATCCCAATCGTATCCCACACCCCATCTTTCGAGTTGTGTTTTCATTTTTTTGATGTTGTTCCTTGTATGAATGGTGGGATGAATAGATTCCTCAATTGCTGCGTTTTCTGTTGGCAGACCAAAGGCATCCCATCCAATTGGTGAGAGTACCCTGTAACCTTTCATAATCTTATAACGAGTGACAACATCACCAATGATATAATTTCTCCCATGTCCGACATGAAGGGTTCCAGAAGGATATGGAAACATTACGAGGCAGTAAAACTTGTCCTTGTTGCAATCTTCATCTACCCGAAACAGGCCGCTGCCTTCCCAGAAATCCTGCCATTTTTTTTCTATTTCACTAAAGTTATATTCTTTATTAGTCATGTTTGTAACTAGTTTGGACGCAGATTTGTGCAGACAATTAAACGTTACGAATGACGAAGGAAGAGAGCCTGCCCTGGTGCGTTCTGCCCTGCGGTCTGGCCAGGGACGAGAGACGAAACAATCGTCCATCGTCCTAGCCACGAAGGGGCGATCGTCCTTCATCCATCGTTTACCGCATCCAGCAACACAAAACTCGAAAACTAAATCTGTGTTAATCCCTGCCTATCGGCAGACAAGTGCGTCCAATTCTGTATTTCTAAATCTTCAAATGGGATTATATCAGTCGACATATATTGTTTCAAACAAAAATGCTTGACATGAACAATCTTCTATGATAAGAAATCTTTACGTAAGAAGTTAAGCAACTGGAACTTATGTATGAACTGCTCATATACTTGTGCATACGAGCATGTTCACTTAATTTTCAAAGTTGTTAGGTTTGTCTAGTTTTAGATTTTGGGCATTTGATATTTGAATTTGTTTCGTCTGTCCGTCTTAGCGGAGATATTCGGTATTCTGATTTCGGATTTGATACATAGATAAACTGGCATCATTACCTAAGCCTTTAAACCGACAGCTATATGTAGACTATTAACCTGAACGATCAAAGTGGGGGATTAGCTCAGTTGGGAGAGCGTTTGAATGGCATTCAAAAGGTCAGGGGTTCGAATCCCCTATCCTCCACCACCTATTTAAAAAAGACGGAGGCTGAATAAGAGCAATTTTCTTTTCCACATTTCTCAACCACTCTTGTGTATGATTACCCCACCCCAAACCACATTTCACCCGCCACACTGCTCATCGGGCAGGCCTGTTATATCTCTGTGTACCCTGATGTTTACTCTTCCAGATTCGATATAAGAAAGTAATTCACTAAAATTATCTATAGCAAATTCAAGAAACTCTGGGTCGTCAATTTCATCAGTAAGTATTTGCTTTTCTATTTTAAAAGAAGCATTAGCATTCTGATTGGACAATACCGAAAATACCGTTAAATAATCGAATAAACTTGCCGATAAACTATGTAATATTATCTCTAGAAGTTACAATTAAGGCAATAATCTTCGCTCAGCCGTATATACAGAAATTTTCCTGCAGATTACTGAATGGATTGTATGATGAGAAAAATGAGAATAATCTTTATTTTTACAATCATAAGTCTGTTATTTTTTTATCCCTTCGACTATCTGATCACAAGTCCAACCGAACAGGTACGTATGGTTGGACCACTCCAATCAGATTTCGAGCAGGTATCGGCATGGGCAGATTTGATAAATTTAGAGGAGAAAAATTATTGTGATGATCCCGATGCTAATATGGAATGGGAAGCTTTGATTTCAAAATACCCTGCTGACCGTCAGATTCAAGCTTTACATGCACTAAGGGTGGGTCTATGTTTCAAGGTAAAACGAGGGGACATAGATTTAGACCAGGCAACCGAAATCTTTGAAAACATAAGAATGGCATTGATAAAAGTAAAAGAAAGACAAATGGAAGAGCAGTTAGAAGATAGTTCAGGAAATCAGGAAAAGAATTTGTGATAATGTAAAATAATCCGTTAACTCTCATATAGGATGCATAGGAATTATAAAATAAAAAAGGCTCTTTGCATGTGCCGTGTAGTATTCTTCAACCTACCATTTATTATATGATATGTGATTAGGTTGTGAAGACATACTAAACACGAGCAAAGAGCCTTTTTTATGGCAAATCCCCAACCTGGCCGAGCCAGAATCAAAAGAGGATGAATGTCTTATAGGTTCTGGCTCAGCCAGGTTGTTAAATGAAAACCTACGGTTTTCAAACCCTGGCCCAGACCGCAGGGCGGCCTGCCCTGGTGCGACCCGCCCTTCTGTGTGTGCCAGGGATCGCTCCATTATAAAGTTGTTTGCTTTTGGATCAACCGGTCTCTCTCCGAGCTGTAAGCTCTACGAGCTGGAAGCCGACTCGTAGAGTCTACGACTCAGAGAGGTTGTTACTTTAAAAAAACTTGTCGATCTAATTTAGATCAGGTGTAGGGTGGATTAAGGCCCTTAGGCCCTGGCCCAG
>MAYW01000129.1 GCA_001723765.1 Candidatus Scalindua rubra | reverse complement strand
CGAGGTCCTTTTCTCCTTTCCCCCCTCGCCAACTGACGGCGGAAGGGCTTCCTTTCACCTGCAAAATGTGATATAGAAAGCCCTTTTTGTCGTTAGAAATTTGATCCATCCTACTTGGTTACAAAAATACGCAACACGTATTGGTTGCAAAAATATGAATACGTAGGTTGGGCCAAACGACCTGCCCGACCCGTCTGAACGGATTCATCCGGGCGGGCAATGTCTTTCAGGCGGGAGTGGACCCCACATTACCTTATTTCAGTATAACATTTAAAGAATAATGGAAAAACCAAAAATACTCGTAATTGATGATGAAAGAGACCAATGTGAAAACATAGTGATTATCCTTAGTTCAAGAGGTTATTTAGTAGAGGTAGCTTATACTGCAGGTGATGGTGTAAAAAAGATAAAAAAAACCTTTTTTAACATTATTTTGTTAGATATGAGGCTGCCTGATTATGATGGAATTAAGGTTCTGGAGAGGATTAAGGAGTTATCGCCCGATACTGAGGTAGTCATTTTCACAGCTTACGCAAATATCGAAAATGTGATAGAGGCGATGGATAAAGAGGCGTTCTCATATATTTCCAAACCATTTGAAATACCACACTTAATAGCAGTTCTTAAGAAAGCCTATGAAAAACAAAGGATATTATTTGAGAACCGCAAACTGTTTCAACAGGTGTGTGTTGCGAAAAAAGATTGGGAGAACACCTTTGATTCCATTTCAGATTTATTATGCATCCACGATGAGAATTTCAACATCGTAAGATATAATAAGGCATTTGCACATACATTTAAAGCCAAAAAGGAAGACTTTATTGGGGCGAAATGTTTTGAAATTATTTATGGCATCAAAGAACCCTGCCATACATGTCCTTATCTAAGGCATGGTAAGAATCTAAAACCGGAAACAGAAGAAATAGATTGTCCACATATGGGTGGTATTTTCCAGATAACACGTTTTCCAAGATATAGCAAAGAAGGTAAATTAGATGGCGTTGTACATGTTGCAAAAGATATCAGCAAACAAAAGCGGATGGAGGAAAAATTAAGGTTTTCGTATAAAATGGCGTCTCTCGGACGGTTGACTGCAGGTGTATTCCATGAGGTATTAAATCCCGTAAATATCATCTCATCTCATGTTCAATTATTATTGATGGAGGCAGAAAAGGGTTCAAGGACTGAAAAAGACTTGAAGTCAATTCAGGAAGAGGTTAAACGTATTGTAAAGATTATAGATGCTTTGTTGAGATTTTCAAGGAAGGGAAAACTCGTAACTGAAGATGTTGAGTTAAATAATTTATTAGAAAAGGTAATATTCATCGTTGAGCCTGATATGAAATTAGAAAATGTAAGATTTATAAGAAGGTTTGAAGAGGGGCTGCCAAAGATTATGGCAAACAGTGATGGATTAAGACAGGTGTTTCTTAATTTAATAACGAATGCGAGGGATGCCATGCCAGAGGGTGGTACGATCACCGTGAAGACACGGATCGTTCGCCTGCCTGCCGATCGGGCAGGGAGCACGAAGTTAGCCCACCTGCCGTTCCTGCCTGCCGGCAGGCAAGGTGTTGGGCAGGGAGTTCGCCCGCTTGTACCTATTCGGGCAGGGAGTAAAAAAGAAAAAGTCTCCCTGCCCGATCGGCAGGCGGGCGAACTAAAAACTCAATACTCCGAGCTCAAAGGAGATTTTGTCGAAATTTCCTTTAAAGATACAGGATGTGGCATTGCGAAAGAAAACCTGGACAGGGTATTTGACCCATTTTTTACCACCAAGGAGGAAGGCAAGGGTGTGGGTCTGGGCATGAGTACTTCATATGGAATCATAGATCATTATGGCGGAAGAATGAGTGTGGAGAGTGAAGAAGGAAAAGGGACAACGTTTACGATTGATTTACCGGTTAAGGATTGATGATTGGGGATTTATGATTGATGATTTGTGATTGACTATTCGTCATTAGTCATTTGTCATTGGTTAATATAAAACATGGAGGTTTGGAAATGAAACTTGAAGCAAGAAATCAGAAAAAGAAACAAGAAACAAGATACAATAACCAAATAATCACCAAATTCCAATAATCAAAAAAAGGCTGTTTGGGAAATTTTTGGTTATTGTTAATTGAATTTTATTTGTATCTTGTATCTTGATTATTGGTAATTTATTATAGATTGAACAATGGTTGGAAACGTAGTCGCCAACGGGAGTTGGCTCCTACCGACGGCGAATACAACTGATTGTCCTCTCGCAAAAACGCGAAGAAAGGAAGGAGGTGTTGGTTTGAACAAGATATTAATTGTAGATGACGAGGCAGGGGCAAGTAAATTTCTTGAGAGGTTTTTGGAAAGAAAGGGTTACGATGTTATTACGTCCGATAACGGTGAGGATGCATTGGAAAAGGTAAAGAATGAAAAACCAGACATAATCCTTCTTGATATAAGGATGCCTGGAATGGGGGGAATGGATGTATTAAAGGAGACCAGGAAAATAAGCCCGGAAACAATGGTTATTATCCATACTGGTTATGGTGACCTTACGTCTGCCATAGATGCCATAAGGTTTAATGCCAATGATTATGTCCTTAAGCCGTGTAATTTCGAAGAATTGCATTTTAGAGTACGTCGCTGCATTGAGAAATTAGAACTTCAAAGAAAGATCAAGCTCTATGAAAAGATATTGCCCGTTTGCTGTGTGTGTAAAAAGATACGTGACGACACAAACATGGAGCATGGCACTGGAAAATGGACGGCGATGGAAGTTTATATGAGCGAAAAGGCAAATATTGATGTTTCTCACACCTTTTGTCCTGAGTGTTTTAAAAAAAATTTTAAAAGAGACATTGCTTGTTCCAAAGTTCTATAAGGAATTGAAAATGAGTATCAAAGGAAAAATATTATTCTGGTTCTTGCTTCCTACTATTTTAATCGGAATTGTCGCTTATGGGATAGGATATTACTCTATCCATAAAACAGTAAGGCAAAATATCTTCGATCAACTGGTAATAGCCGCCGATGAATTGCAGGGGAATATCCGTGTTTTCTTACAAGAGAAAAAAGGTCGAATTATTGATTTTAGTTCTGATGGATGCATAAAGGACGGCACAGAAGAAATTACCAAAAGAGATGACAGGGTTCGGTATAATACCGAACTTTTAAATACCCATCTTGCTAAAAACAAGCTGCCAATTGACACTGATATTCTTGAAATGTTTATAGTTGACCTTGACGGCAACGTAATCAGCTCAACAGAGATTAATCGAATAGGCCAAAATGTTTCAAGTGAAGTCTATTTTTCAAAGACCGTGAAAAGGGGTTCTTCCATAAGTGATTTACATTATTCTCCCGAATTTAATCAAAATACATTCGAAGTAGCAAGATTAATTACCAGTAAAAATATTTATAAGAAAGTAGGCATACTCGTTAACAGATATAAGGGCGATAGTCTCAGAAAGGCTACTCGTAGTGGAATTTCAGAAGAATTTCGGGAATTAATGAAACAGGAGGGTTTGGGAGAAACGGGGGAATTATATATTGTTAATAGCGATAAATTGATGATTACAGAATCAAGATTTGTAAAAGATGCCATACTTAAACAGGTTGTTGCTACCGATGGTGTTCGAACTACGTTCGATAATGGAATGGGAATGATTGGTATATATCCTGACTATAGAGGTATCCCGGTGCTCGGTGTCTCTAGATATTTTGAAGAGATGGACTGGGTTATATTAGCCGAAAAGGATGTCTCTGAAGCATTTGCTCCCATTGTACGTTTAAGAAACATCGGCATCATTATAGCGATTACGGGTATTACAGTTATAGTGACGATTGCAGTCTTTCTTTCCACGAGGGTAACAAGACCCATCAAGAAGTTGGTTGAAACTGCCCATACCATAGCAGAAGGGAATTTGAATGAAGAAATCAAGGTCAAAAGTAAGGACGAAATAGGCTCTCTGGCCAGTTCGTTTGACACGATGCGTATAGGGCTTGGCAAGTTACTGAAAAACATTGAAGAGACAAAGGAAGATCGGAGATGGTCAGGTTGAAGGAAGAAATAAATACCCTGCTTAAGAAATTAGGAATGTCAAAGAAATACAAGGCGCCTGACAAAATAGGAAAAGTGGTTTAGGCTCGCAGAGACGCAAAGACTGCAAAGAATGGTACCTATCGTTCCCACGCTGGAGCGGGGGAAAGAATTAAGTCATTTATCTTTGATGTTATGAATAGTCATGTGTTCACTGATGCTCTGGAAGCAAGAAGTCAGAAAAAGAAACAAGAAACAAGATACAATAACCAAATAATCACCAAATTCCAATAATCAAAAAAAATAATCTTGATGATTGAAATTTGTTTGGGAATTGTACCTTGATTATTGGTGATTCTATATGAATTTCAGTAGTTTGATGATTGGTCATTGATGATTGAGATTTATTTGTATCTTGTATCTTGATTATTGGTAAATTTATTATAGAGTGAACAATGAAAGATATAACACGAAGCTGAACAATTACATCAAAACTATCGGCAAACAGCAGGATAGCAGCAAATGACTATGCATGACGGAAACGAAGTTTTGGTGGGAGCATTCCTAAATTGTTGTACAGGGTTGTTTTTTTGGAGTGCAGTGACCGTGTCACTGCTTCAATACGCATCATCACGGATGATGCACTCCATATTTCTGGCCAATATAGTCGTATTACAACAATTTAGGAATGCTCCCGAAGCGAAGCGACCTTAGCGTGGAATCAGAGGTGGGTAAGGGGAGCACATTCCGGTTCACGCTGCCTAAGAAAAAGATATTGTCTCGCAAAGATGCAAAGGCTGTCAAGAAAGGATAAACGAAAACAAAGAATATCTCGCAAAGACGCAGAGGACGCAAAGGAGAGATGAACGAAAATAAAAAATGATAGTAGACAAATTAATTAAATCCCCCTTAGTCCCCCTTTAGCAAAGGGGGAAAATCCTCCTAAAACCCCCTTTAGAAAAGGGGGAATGGGGGATTTGCGAGCTTAGCGCCTTGGCGAGAGATAAGAAATACGAAGGGGTCAGGTCTCAACAATTGACATAAGCTTTATGGGCTGCGTTTAGTAAGCTTATTGTTTATGTTAAATGTTGACAGGCTGTCCGAGAATTGTCATTCCGGACTCGATCCGGAATCTAATACTTCTGTAAATACTTATAATTACAGATTCTGAAACCGAAGGTCCTGAATTTATTTCAGGATCTATTCGGCCCGCCATAAAGACTGGCGGGTAAAAATGACAAAAAAGAGGACTTTTGCTTATTCTCGGACAGCCTGTTGAGACCTGACCCTACTAAGCTCCCTGTATCTTAGCAAGAGACCCCTGCTGGTTCAATCTTGTAGATTGAACCAAATATTTAGGTTCAGGCTACAAGCCTGAACCAGCACAAAATCATGTCTGAGGGAGGAAGATTATGCGTGACATAATCGCAATAAGCCTGATTATCTTTTTTGGCTTTGTACTGACTGGTGTCGCTTACTGCAAAGAAAACCCTGGAAAAACTGTCCTCACCATGGGAAGGGTTGAGGAGACAGCAGGAATTGTTCAAAAGAGGTTGGGACCTATCGTAAGATATTTGGCCTACAAGCTTAAGGATATGGGCATCAAGCAGGGCGAGGTATTGGGAGGGCAAAGTAACGCTACTATTATTAAGTATTTGAAAGATGGAAGTCTTGACATCGTTATTGAGGCCGCTTTTTTTGCCGTCTTGTACAGATCTAAGACAAATGCCGTGCCTATTCTTTTTTCCTGGAGATATGGAACAAGAATGCTTAGTAGCTTTATCTTTGTTCGAAACGATAGTGGAATAATGACACTGGAAGGTTTGAAGGGTAAGGTAATTGCCTTCGAGGATTTAGGATCGACCCCCGAGTACTTCCTTCCCAAAATCATACTGGAAGGAAAGGGTTTCGAGTTTGTTTATTTGGATTCTCCACATTCCCCTGTTCCGGAAGATAAGATAGGTTATGTCTTTGCCGGAGACGAGTTGAATATTACCAGTTGGGTCTTTTATAATAAGGTTGATGGTGGGGCCTTGAGTAGCGCTGAATGGTCTGAAGAAGAGGTGAATCCAAAGAATTATAGGGATAAGTTCAACATTATTTATTCAACCCCTCAGGTTATCAGTGCAGTGGTTTTGCTCCGAAAGGGACTGGATGAAGAGCTGGCGAAGAGGATTAAGGAAGAGCTTCTCGATATGCATAAGAATGACGAAGGACTACAGGCACTTAAGCCGTTCAAAGTGGACAAGTTCGAAGAATTATCCGAAAGTATCTTAGAAAATATTGAGGACATGTTGATAATCCCCCAGAAAGAGGAGATTTACTAGAATTGTTTGGTAGCATCAGGTCAAAGTTGGTTTTGTTCATCTGTTTAATGGTCTGCCTGCCAATAGGGACATTTACCGGTTTCCTTCTTGAGCTTAAGCGAAGCAACATCTCTGAGATCAGGGGGACCAGCAAAACCGTTATGACTACTACCATCAGGGAAGAATGGGAAAAAAAGTCGCAGGCAATAGCATCTCTGTTTGCCTATAAGTTAATCCAGCCTGTAAATGATCTAAACATTGCGGAAATGTTTGTTTTTACCGAAAGAATTATGAAAGATAATGACGCCAAATATGTCTATGTGCTGGATAAAAAGAGAACGGCGTTAGTTGCGCCATTAGGGAGTAAATTGATTGGCACGGTGCTTACCGATGAGCTTACCAGGAGGGCGGTTGGTGCTGAAGGTATGATAACACAAAGGCAGGCAGGGATGATTGATGTCGCCGCGCCCATTATGCTTGGACCAAAGTATCTCGGTACTGTACGCATTGGTTTCAGTAGTGAAGAAGTTGAAGACGCTATAGTTGCAGCGGGCGAAACAATTTCCAATGCCGTAACTAAAGTGAGTCTGGAATACATGAGAAATATACTCTTTTTGCTACCGATAATACTGATTCCAAGCCTGGTTGTTGGAATACTTTTTTCAAATAGATTAGCCTGGCGTGTGAAGGGGATTGTGGTGGGTACGAAAAGGATAGCCGCAGGAGATATTGCCTATCGAATAAAGATAAAGTCAAGTGATGAGATTGGCATGCTGACTGATTCTTTCAACAAAATGACCGAAGACCTGCAGAAGACAACTGTTTCCAAAGATTATTTAGACAATATTATTAAAAATATGGTAGACACACTTGTCGTTGTCAACCCTGATACAACAATTAAAACGGTCAATCAAGCCACCCTAAATCTTTTGGGATATGAAGAGGACGAACTTATAGGCCAACCTATCGAAATGATTATTGAGGAAGAAGAAATAGTATCCTTTAAAGGAACATGGATTACTGATTTAATGAAAAAGGGTTCTATCACCAGTGTAGAGAGGGCATATATCACGAAAGACGGTAGGAAGATACCCGTACTCTTTTCAGCTTCGGTCATCCAGAATGTTGATGGCGAGATTCAGGGGTATGTATGTGTGGCGCTGGATATCACCGAGCAGAAACGGACTGAAGAATTGAAAAAGAAAAGCGAGCGCCTTGAGAGGTTCCATAAGCTCGTTACGGGACGGGAAATGGAGATGGTCAGGTTGAAGGAAGAAGTAAATACCCTGCTTGAGAAATTAGGAATGTCAAAGAAATACAAGGCGCCTGACAAAATAGGAAAAGTGGGGACGGAAAAATGAGACTGGAAGCAAGAAGTCAGAAAAAGAAACAAGAAACAAGATACAATAACCAAATAATCACCAAATTCCAATAATCAAAAAAAGTAGTTCGAAAAAATGTTTGGTTATTGGTATTTGTGAATTGTTTGTATCTTGTATCTTGATTATTGGTAAATTTATTATAGAGTGAACAATGAAAGATATAACACGAAGCTGAACAATTACATCAAAACTATCGGCAAACAGCAGGATGACAACAAATGACTATATAGAAGGAAACGAAGCGACCTTATGACAAATGACTGTGTCAAAACTAGCGGAAATATAATTTGAGCATAGCAAAGATGATACCTGAAAGAATTCCTAATTGGCTAATCCAGAAAATAAACATCCACTTGATAAGTTCAGAGCGTATGGATTCTATCTTTAGTTCAAGTTTTGAAATATCCGCTTTAGTGGCAATAACTTCTTTCTTGCTACTCCAATCTTCTTCGAGAGCATTTTCAATAGCTTTTGTAACGCTCTTGGCTTGCTTTTCTGGAAGGGATGAAGAAAGGATTTCGTATATCTTTAGTGTGTTGACACTCATTTATTTTTACTATAACAATTTGAAAGCAAACACTCAATAAAAATTTTGGGAAGATGTAAACATTATTCATAATTGAAGAGGCGTGAAATGGCAAATATTATTACCAGGAGTTTGAAGAGTAAGTTAATTGTATTATTTTTGCTCGTTTCGCTTGTGCCGATAGCGATTATAGGATATGTGAGTTATTCCTCTGGCAAAGCAACAATACAGAAGCAGTTTTTGGATAATCTTACAGCTATTGCTAAATCGAGAGAAAATAATGTCCTAACGCATCTAAGAAGGCGTATGGAGCAGATAGAAATTTTAGCAGCTAATGAACTAGTCCAGACCCTTATAGAAGGCTGGAATAAAAAAGAAAAGGGAGAGACGGTTGATGAGGCGGCTTTACAGAAAAAAGCAGACAATTTTATTGAGGTAGAACTTCCAGAATACCACGATATAACGACTTTCTACGATTATACATTTATCGGAGAGAGCGGGAAGGTCTACTTCTCTACAGATAAATCAATCGTGGGGGAGGACATGTCAGGGGATGAAATCTTCCAAAGAGGGTTAAAAGAAAAGTTTTATACAGATATGGATATAGATAAAAAAACAGGCAAGCCGACTTATGGAGTAATTATTCCTATATTTCCTCATAAAGCAGTTCATACGAAAGCTATGGGTGTAATTATCGCCGGTATGGGGACTGTAACGCTCAATAAAATTACTACTAATAGAAAAGGAATGTTCAAAACTGGTGAGGTTTATATCGTCAATAAAGATGGATATATGATTACAGAATCCAGATTCATTAAAGACGCTGTCTTAAAACAAAGAGTTGATACTGAGCCAGTAAGATTATTTCAGAGCCAAAGAAAGAATATGACTGGTATTTATCCAAATTATAGAGGTGTGCCAGTTGTCGGCTCTTCTGCAGGAGATGATATTGATGAGGAGTTTGGTTTATGCTGGATTCTCCTGGCAGAGGTTGATGTAAGTGAGGCATTTGCTCCGGTTAAGGCGCTGGCATTGAGAGTGATGTGGATTGGTATTTTTATTGGCCTTTTAGTTGTGCCTGTGGGTTATTTTATGGCAAGAGGAATTACTAATCCAGTGAGGAAAATATCCGATATCGCCACAAGAGTTGCAAAAGGTGACTTTTCCCAAAAGGTGGACATTAAATCAAATGATGAGATTGGTAAACTTGCTTCCTCCTTCCACAAGATGACCTCAGATTTGAAGGGACTTGTAGTCAGAGAGAAGGAACTTGCTGCAAAAACTGCAATTGCAGAGTCAGAGAGGAAAAAGACAAAAGAACTGATCAGGGATGTATCTGTACGTAAACGGGTGGAGGACGAACTCAAAAAAGCCTTCCATGAGCTTGAGACAACCCAGAAGGCCAGTTTAAATATTATGGAAGACCTGGAGATACACCGTGAGAGATTAAATGCCTCACTCAGAGAAAAAGAAAGGATCAATCAGGAACTAAACGACTTTGCCTATATCATCTCCCACGACCTCAAGGCGCCTCTACGTTCAATTAGTAATTTGACCCAGTGGATGGCAGAGGATTATACAGAAAAATTTGACGAGGAGGGAAGGGTTCAACTGAATCTACTCCTGAAGAGTACCAGGCATATGCACAACATGATAGACGGTATCCTGCAGTATTCGAGGATTGACAGGATGAAGAGTTTGGCTGAGATGGTTGATTGCCGTAAGGTAGTTGAACAGGCGATTGAGTCGATCTTACCACCGAAAAATATCAGGTTTCAGATACAGGATGAACTCCCAGAGATAACCATAGACCCGGTTCAGATAAGTCAAGTGTTTCAGAATCTGTTTGGAAACGCCATAAAGTTTATGGACAAACCGAAGGGAATCATTGAGGTAGGCTGCCGTGATCTGGATTCCTTCTGGGAGTTCTATGTTAAAGACAACGGTACCGGTATTGAAGAAAGTCATTTTGAGCGTATATTTCAGATATTTCAGACCCTTAAGGCAGGCGACGAATTAGAAGGCACCGGGGTTGGCCTTACGATAGTCAAAAAGATTATAGAACAGAACGGCGGCAAGGTCAGCGTGGAATCAGAGGTAGGTAAGGGGAGCACATTTCGTTTCACGCTGCCTAAGAAAAAGATATTGTCTCGCAAAGATGCAAAGGCTGTCAAGAAAGGATAAACGAAAACAAAGAATATCTCGCAAAGACGCAGAGGACGCAAAGTAGAGATGAACTAAAATAAAAAATAATATTACACGAATTGTATATATAGTAGACAAATTAATTAAATCCCCCTTAGTCCCCCTTTAGCAAAGGGGGAATGGGGGATTTGCGAGCTTAGCGCCTTGGCGAGAGATAATAGAATTTAGGCTTTTATCCAAAGGGAGGTGGGTAATGAGAAAAAATGCGACAATTCTTTTAGTAGAAGATGACAAGGTAGATACAATGACTGTTCAAAGAGCATTTAAAAAGAACAGAATCATGAATCCACTGTACGTCACTTCCAATGGTAAGGATGCACTGGCTTATTTACGACATGAAAGAGCTTACGGCGATCCGGAAAAATCTCCGAGACCCGGGATCATCTTCCTCGATTTACATATGCCTGAGATGAATGGGATTGAATTTTTAAAGATCGTCAAGGCCGACAACGATTTGAGACGCATTCCTGTTGTTGTTCTGACCACATCCGGGGAAGAAGAGGATCTTGTGGAAAGCTTTAACCTGGGTGTGGCGGGGTATATCATCAAGCCTGTGGAGTTTAATAAATTTGTCGAGTCGGTAAGGCTTATAGACCTGTATTGGAGCTTAAGTGAACTAAGTCCTGAAGAAAAATAAAATCCCCTCTCTCCCCCTTTAGAAAAGGGGGACTAAGGGGGATTTGAAAGAGGAATTGAGACAAGCAATATGTAGGTTGGGTGAAGCTTGCCCCGTTAGATAACCCCTTTTATTTTTAAACAAGTTCGCTCACAATCTATTAGTGGCTGTCGTAGGGAAGACTTTAATGAAATCTATCTAACGGGGCGGAGCGCACCCAACAATAATAATATAAAGATGGGTTCTCTTCGTTTAACCCATCCTACACCCAGAGGAAAACAAAAGAATGATGGATGAGAAAAGAATCTATATCCTCAACGTGGAGGACGAAAGAGTAGATCATATGGCCTTAATGAGGATGGTAATGAAAAAAGGTTTACCCTATGATGTCGATCTGGCTGCCACCATTGTTGAGGCGATAGAATTACTCGAGAAAAACAGATACCATATAATATTAATTGACCACAGGATGCCGGACGGGACAGGTCTTGACCTGCTGAAAAAACTAAAGGATGTTCCTTCTATCATCGTGACCGGAAGCGGTGACGAAAAGGTGGCTGTAAAGGCCATGAAGGGCGGCGCATATGACTACATTATAAAAGATCCTGGCGGGGGTTACCTGGAATGTCTCCCTGCTACCATTGATAAAGTCCTGCAAACCATTCAAGTTGAACTTGAGAACCGCAAACTGTTTCAACAAATATCCGAGGCAAAGAAGGATTGGGAGAATACCTTTGATTCCATTTCAGACCTGATCAGTATTCTCGATGAAGACTTCAATATTATAAGGTGCAATAAAGCTGTTGCACGCAAATTTAATCTTAAATCTGAAGACATTATCGGGAAAAAATGCTATGAGGTCTTCCATGGTACTGATAAGCCCTTACCAAATTGCACGTATGTACTATCAAGACAAAGCTTAAGGCCAATCACTGAAGAGATAGAAGATTCTCAAATGGGTGGTATCTTTATAATTTCAAGCTTTCCCCGGCTTGATGAACGAGGTAAATTTATTGGTTGTGTGCAAATAATACGGGACATTACGAAACAAAAAGAGATTGAGAAACAGGAACAAATCTTACTCGAAAGGATAAAGGAGTCCGAAGAAAAATACCGTGAGCTGTTTGAGATCGTTACAGATGGCATCGTCTTTACAGACCTTGAAGGAAATGTCCTTGATTGTAATAAGGGGTTTTTAGATATGCTTGGTTATTCCATTGAAGAAATAAGGACAAAGAATTATCGGGACATCATTCATGCAGAATGGCACGATATGAAGGAAAAGATAAACAAAGAGCAGATTATGAAAAGAGGACATTCTGAAGTGTATGAATTGCAATATATCAAGAAGGACGGAACCGTATTTCCCATTTCTGTCAGATCATGGCTTATTAAGGACGAAGAAGGAAAGGCAAAAGGTATGTGGTGTATTATAAGAGACATTACAGAGTATAAGCAGTTTGAGAAGGAAAAACAAGATATCCAGAAAAAGATGATGGTAACCTCAAAATTGACGTCGCTGGGAGAGATTGCTACCGGTATGGCCCACGAAATCAATCAACCCCTCACATATATCAGTAGTTTCATTCAGGGTCTTAAGATAGACCTCAAAGAGAATACTATCGATAAGAATGAATTAAAAAAAGAACTGGAGGTGTCCTATAGACAAGTAGGCCGCATTGATGAGATTATTCAGCACTTACGAACCTTTGGCAGACGTGATGATATCGTGAATCAGCGAGTCTGTATTGAAACAGTTTTAAATAATTCTTTGCTGCTAATGGGAGAACGGATTCGTCTGAAGAATATCGAGCTGGTAAAGAATATCGAAACCGATCTACCTATGGTCTCAGTCAGATCGAATCATTTTGAGCAGGTATTTATAAACCTATTCCAGAATGCTGTGGATGCATTTAAGGATAAAACTGAGCATGCTGAGATACGGGTTGATATA
>MAYW01000128.1 GCA_001723765.1 Candidatus Scalindua rubra | reverse complement strand
CCGTGTTTATAATCTGCAAAAAATACCACCCCTCGCTGAAATAATTGAAAATGGACAACCGGTGCTTGACCCTACTTAAACTCCCCTCTATAATAAAATGGAAATCCCACAAGATATTGGGTAATTACATTACTCCCCTATCTTGTTTTTGGGGCAATCTTGCGGGGGCCGCCCAGTGAGAGAAAGACTCACGCTGGTAAATATGGGGAATCAACCCCATTGCGACAACGGGGAGGGAGTGGCGACGGCCTCTCCCTTACCCAGTGGCGTGCCCATTGGAAAGTCAAGCTGTAATTTAATGGCGACATGAAGTCCATTTCAAACAATAATGACATATATTAACGTACGTACGAAAATATATTGATATTCGTACGAATTAATGCTATCTTTACTAATATGAAACAGAATAAAAAGATTATAACAGCGTCTAAATTAAGAGAGAATGTCTACCGGATATTAGATCAAGTTCTAGAAACAGGTATTCCTGTTGAAATTAAACGCCACGGTCATAGGTTAAAAATAGTGCCTGTAGATTCTGTCAACAAACTCTGTAGCCTCATAGAAAGATCGTATCTTAAATGTGATCCCGATGAAATCGTCCATTTAGATTGGTCAAGAGAGTGGAAGCCTAATGATCTACCTTGATACACATGTCGTAGCATGGCTATATGCGGGCAAGATCAATATTATTCCAGATAATATTCAGAGTAAGATTTCCAGGGAAGAGTTACTGATTTCACCAGTGGTTATTTTAGAGCTTCAATATCTATTTGAGGTAGGACGTGTTTCAAAAAAAGGATCAGAGGTAGTATATGATCTAGAAAAGAGGATTGGGTTAAAGATTTGCGAGCTTCCATTTGAGGATGTAATTAAATCTGCTCTAAAGCAAAAATGGACGCGTGATCCCTTTGACCGCATTATTGTTGGACAAGCCAATATAAATTCATCAAAAGTTGTGACAAAAGATTCAACAATCCACAAAAATTATAAGCATACCTTATGGGATTAAAATAAAGAAAAATAGGGAATCAGTTATGGGGGCGTTCTTTACTATTGACAGATAACGGAACCGGCGGTCACCCCTTGACTGCATGTAGAAACAAAACGAACACAAAATATTTGTTTTCATGGACATTTTTATAAGAGGTATTTTGGCCTAACAAGCGAATTTAAGCCGATGCCTCGCACTTAGGCGATTTTAAAACCACTGGTTTCGTAACATTTTACTTGCACATATATGTTTTGGGTTACGCATCGGCACGGCTTAATTCTAACGTTAGGCGCTTATTATTTCAAAGTATATGAATCAACTAAAAGATTAACTATTGGATATAATACTTTCAATTATGCCATCACAAAATATTATTAATGATCCTTGGTTTATCGCTACTGTTAGTTTCATTGCAACTGTTTGTGCAGTTCCATTATTCAAATTTTCTATCGATAGGATTAGATCCCTGAATGGTATCTTTTCAGGGCAATATATTGGATTTACGATCGGCCAAACATATGGACAAATATTAATTGAAGAAATTATGTGTAAAAATATTGGAAAAAAAATACTAGGAACAATTACTGGTGTCACAGTACTTCAATTTAATGAAGATACTAATCAATTTGAGGAAATAGGAGAGAATAAAGGCAAATACTATTTTGCTGGTTTTGTTGATGAGAGATTATTTGTAATATCATATAATACTAAAACACCAAGAGTTCATAGTGCAGGAACTATTGCCCTAAAAGGTGACAATAGTGGCAGTATATTTTCTGGGAAATGGGCTGGTCTTGTGTATCAATCTGTAGTAGATGCTCCATACTCTTGGGTTAGATTATCTAAGCCAATCTCAGTGAGAAAAAACCGAGATTTATTTATTGCAACCGCCCTGAAATATCTAAAATCTTCTTATTATAAAGAACCTGCTAGCCAGTTTCTAGAAGTATCACCTTATGGCAAAGAAGAAATTTTTCAAATAAGGAAAGATATATATCCCTCAATAACTTGGGGAAATAAACAATAATTTAAATGATAGTGTATATCATTAATATTCGCATAACAAAAAAAATCAACCTGACTGGAACAGCGATGTGCAAATCTGAATTTTTAGTGCTGCGCAAAGGGTTTTTTTAATTCTCGAAATTCTTTACGCCGCATGTTCCAGCAGGTTATTTTTGCCGTTAAGTGAGACCACGAGCTACGCTCGGGTCTCACTTAACGGGGCTGTTGCGCTTCGCGCTAACGCCGTTGCTAGGTGTCGCTCGCGCTCCACCTAACAATTCGCTGAAGTTGACGGCTATTTCATGTGCGATTTTAGGGTTATAGAAATCGCATCATTTAATTTGTTCATTATACTTATTGCCATCGTACCGCCGCAACTTAGTTCAATCGTGCGCAGCCCATAATGCTGTGCTTCCAGCGGGTGAAAGTTCCGTCCTGGGAATTATCTGTACACCCAGGTAGTTATCTCCGACTCATGGGAGGGTGACCGAACATGGGAAAGCTCGGAAGTAAAAGTACCCAGTCCCTTGCGAAAGTAGAGGGGGCCATTACAGTGGGGCGAGCAACTCTGCAGGCCGTAGCATTAAGCAAACATTGCAGCCTCGGGAGCTAAGCTGTCCTCTGGGAAACCAGTAGAAAATGGCGTGGGCAGGAAGTGGGTGTCGAGCCTCTACGTTTTGGGCGTAAGACCGCAGTGTTTCGTGAAGAAACAGATAGATGCAACGAAACAACCCATCGGGGTAAAGATGACGGCATGGAGGGAAGGAAGTGCAGAGTAAATTGGGGAAGGTCTGATAGATAGTCAGAAACTACCATTGAATGACAGAGACCTACCGTATAAGGGTTGAGAACTGAAATCGGTAGGATTCTATCAGATCGGCGGATGGGGCCGTATTAGCTATAATAGGGTAGGACAACATAACCACTCTAAGCGAAGGACCCCTGGGGACAGGAGCAACGAGAGTAATGAACGTTGAGCCTGAGTGTCACGATAGTGGCGGGGAGGTAATGGCTTCCAGCACGTGACTATTAACAGGTTGATGCGGACATAGGGCACTGCTGGAGACGGCAGAAACAGAGTTGTCGCTATAATATCAGCGATTACAATTGGAGCTAAGGGTAAGGTAAAGGCTGTCGGAGTCACCCATATGTCGGGTAGGACTTAAAGGTGAAATCGGTAGTTGCAGACCTTATCTGTATTACCTGTCTTTGGAGCCGTACTGGGGAAAACCCAACGTACGGAATTTTAGAGAGGGCAGCAGGAAACGTGGATTATGGCGGAATTAGGAACCCGCTGCACATACTGAAAGGGTGCATGTCGGAAACTCTCAGCCTAATGTTGTGCGCGCCTGTGCTCTACTCGACTATAATTTAAAAAAAAGAAAAAATCATGGAAACAAATCCTTACTTAAAAGCTGCTATTTTAGAAGTTGTGAATAATCAAATTCGAGACAATAATCCACCAGAGACAAGCCAGACATATAAACGTCTTATTAATGAAGGACATTCAGAAAAGGAAGCGAAACGATTAATAGGCTGTGTTGTCTCATCCGAGATATTTGATATTATGAAAAAAAATGAAGAATTCAATCATACAAGATTTGTAAATCTTCTTAACAAGCTTCCAAAAATGCCGTGGGAATAGAAACAAAATAAAAATTATAACAATTCATTTCACCTGACCAAAAATTGCGCGCGTTTTTCGGTAGGCATCTGCTATCATAATTTTTCACTTTATCAAAAGTCTTTCCTGCTTTCTGTTTTGGGCAGGTGAATTCAGTCGTTGAAGCTAACCACCAATTTACGTGTAGTTTCAACATTTTTTCCGGTTTCCATTCTACAATCTTTTTGCTATCATACTCATCAGGCATCGGTAGTTTATACTTGTTGTTCACTTAAATAATGAGGGCCATAAATTTTGCAATACAATTTTGAATGGGATCCTGAAAAAGCAAAAATTAATTGGAGAAAACACAAAGTAAGGTTTGAACATGCCGCAACTGTTTTTCGTGATCCGCTAGCAATTTCCATTTTCGACAACGAACACAGTGATTATGAAGACCGGTGGATGACACTTGGGGTCTCCTCTACTGGAAATGTATTAGTGGTACACCACACGTTTAATGAAATAGACGCATCTAACGCAAATATTAGAATCTTCTCTAGTCGTAAAGCAACGAATCGAGAAAAACAAGAATATATGGAGGAAAAACGATGAACAAAGAATATGATTTTTCAAAAGGAGAACGTGGCAAATTCTACAAACCCAATGTAAAGCTTAACATACCTGTATACCTGGATTCAGTAGCCTATTCTTTTGTTGAAAAAATTGCAGAAAAAAAACAAGAAGATGTATCGACTATTGTTAATAAGCTTATTAAGACTGACAAAAAAATAGCCGATATGACGCAATAAAATTGAAAGCTAACAATCGCATGAAGCTAATCACCATATTATTTGCGGTTTAAGCGTTATTAAAGGTTTCTGCTTTAAACCTCTTTTTAACGAATATGCACAAGTGGTGGTAGCTTATACATTGCGTTAGCTGGAAAAAGAATAGTGGCCATGGAACAAACGAAGCACGTATTCATATCTTATGTCAAAGAAGACGTTGCCCACATTATCTTGATTAAAGCATTCTTTTTTCTTCCTTGCCATTTTTGTCTAAACTGCTTGGAACATCTTGCAAAGCTGATGTTATGATTCTTTTCTTTGCCTCCACAAGTGCATTTGCAAAGTCATACTGTGTCATTGTGTCATGTTCATGGATTATTTTAAAGAGGTTTCTAATTTCATTAAGGAGACGTACTCCATAAGCTTTTGACTCTGCATCAGGCAGTAGAAAGAATGGATGATGGACGTAAAAGGAATTCTAAAACAATGGGAAGTGGAATTAGAAGGGTATATTACTGGAAGATATTCTCTTAATGAAATGCAAGAATATGATGAAGAAGATTTATATATAATGCATATGAAAACATTAGTAAAAACATTTCCAGAGTGAAAGGATTTTGGTATTAATAGGCCCCATAACATACATGTAAAAGACTTATTGCGTAATTTACTTACTCATTATCAAAATACTTATAAAGATAAATGGGTAGATACTACATACCTGCATAAATTAGTAAGCCAAAATAAAATGATTAGAAAAAAGAGGTTAGTTATTAGTTTGATAGTTATACGAATTTGAATTGTTCCGCTGCATGATATGAACTTCTGACCATTGGGTCTGATTCCACATGCTTAAAACCCATCTTCTCTCCCTCATACTTTAGATGTTTAAATTCATCGGGATGGTAGAAACGATTTATTGGAGTGTGTTCTTTCGCAGGACTGAGGTATTGCCCTATTGTAAGTATGTCACAATCTACCTCTCTTAAATCCTTCATTACGTCTATTATCTCATCATATTCTTCTCCCAAACCCAGAATCAGACCAGACTTTGTTGTGGAGTCGGGATAGATTTCTTTTGCCTTTTCTAATAAATTAAGTGAACGTTCATATTCGGCCTGTGGCCTTACGTCCGGATATAATCTTGGTACGGTTTCCAGATTGTGGTTGAGTATATCTGGACATTCTTTCAAAACAATCTCAAGGGCTTCTATAGAACCTTCAAAATCCGGTATCAGTACCTCGATTGTACATATCGGATTACGAGTACGAATTATTTTTATTGTCTTTGCATAGTGACTTGCGCCACCGTCAGGGAGATCATCCCTGGTGACAGACGTGATAACAACATGTCTTAAGCCTATCTGTTCAACTGCCCGTGCAATCTTTTCGGGTTCTTCCTCATCTAGAACTGTTGGTTTTCCTTTAGAAACGGCACAGAAATTACATTTGCGCGTACAAACGTCTCCGAGTATTAGAAACGTTGCAGTCCCCTGCCCAAAACATTCCCCGATATTTGGACAAACTGCCTCTTCACACACTGTATGCAGGTTGGCAGTTCTTAATATATCTTTTAGCCTATAATATTTTTCGCTTCCGGGCAATTTAACCCTGAGCCAATTGGGACGTCTTGTTTGCATCTTTTGTACCTCTTCAATATTTATACTATGAAAAATATGGGAACACAATACTTAAATATTGAATTATAGTATGTGATTTGGTAATCTTAATCCATGGCGCGAATGGTTCGTATTGTCATACAGGAATCTTTTTAAGCAACATGCCCGAACATGTCAGTCGACCATCAATAAGAAGTTTCTCAATATAATTGAGGGAATATCGGGAATATCGCTAATCAGGTTTTATTGCCTAATTTTTTTACATAAATTATTAGAATTTTTGGTAATAATTATTTATCAATACGGTTGGCTATGGGAAAGATTGTTGCAATTTGCATAAGCAAGAAAAAGGGTGGTGTAATAAAGATAAATAATATTATAGAGTTTTTAAATGATAAAGGCAGCGGTTCTAACAATTAGCGACAAAGGTTCAAGAGGCGAGAGAGAAGACAAAAGCGGCGAAGTGATCAAGGAGAAATTGAGTCACATCAATGCTGAAGTTGTCGCATATGAGATAGTGCCTGATGAGCGGGAAATAATTTCCCAAACCCTTAGGAACTTTGCAGATAGGGCGAATTTAATTTTGACTACCGGCGGTACGGGAGTAAGCCCCAGAGATGTTACGCCTGAGGCAACTAAAGACGTGATAGAAAGGGAACTGCCTGGTTTCTCAGAAGCCATGAGAGCGGAAAGCTTTAAGGTCACTCCAAGATCCATAGGATCACGAGCTGTTTCAGGGATGTATAAAGATACGTTGATAATTAACCTTCCCGGTAGCCCGAAGGGTGTTTCTGAAAATTTAGAGGTTGTGCTTAAGGCAATTCCACATGTCCTGGAGGTGGCAGGGGGAAACGTTTCTGAATGTGCTGAGGATGTAAAATCACATAGTTAATTGAATAGGCCGCAGATACAACCAGATAAAAACTTTTAAAAAGAAACCAAATGCCTTAATTCCTAGATAAACAAATACTTAAAATATAAATCCTTATATTATTAAAGTAAATCCAGACTAGCATGGCAGGAGTACTCATACAATTTTAAGGATATTTGTGTCGAAAAAATGACATTTCAGGAAATAATACTTAATCTCCAAAAGTACTGGTCAGACAAAGGGTGCGTATTAATGCAACCGTATGATGTAGAGATCGGTGCTGGAACCTTTAATCCATCAACTTTTTTAAGGGTTCTAGGAAAGAAGCCATGGAAATGTGCTTATGTTGAACCTTCGAGAAGGCCGACTGATGGGCGTTATGGTGAAAATCCAAATAGACTGCAACATTATTATCAGTTTCAGACGATCATAAAACCATCTCCAGACGACTCTAAGTCCTTGTATTTAAATAGCTTACAATTTCTTGGGATTGATTTGGTAAAACATGATATTCGTTTTGTTGAGGATGATTGGGAATCACCAACATTGGGTGCCACTGGTTTAGGTTGGGAAGTATGGCTTGACGGCATGGAAATAACTCAATTTACGTATTTTCAACAAGTTGGTGGAATAGAGTTGGATGCTATTTCACTCGAGCTGACATACGGTCTTGAAAGAATTGCAATGTTTATCCAGGAAAAAGAATCAGTCTTCGATTTAGAATGGGTGGATGGATACACATATGGAGACGTGCATAAGTTAGATGAAGTTCAATTTTCAAAGTATAATTTTGAATTTGCAGATACTTCTATGCTTCTTAAGCAATTTGATATGTATGAAAAGGAATGCAAGAAATTATTGGAAAATGAGATTATCTTACCTGCATATGATTATGTCTTAAAATGTTCGCATACATTCAATATGCTAGATGCCAGGAAATCTATAGGTGTTGCTCAACGCACGAGATATATTGCCAGAGTGAGAAGCCTGGCAAAAGGTTGTGCTGAGGGCTATTTAAGGCTGATTGGTGAAGCAGATTGAAATATTGATAGAAAATAACCCTGTCCTTCAGGGCAGGCCCTCTTGCCATTAGTCGGGCAGGGATATTCGGGGTTTACTTATTTCATTTTAATCCGAAAATAGATTCTCGATAGGAGTCGTGAATGACAACTTGTAATGCTCTAAAATGCTTCCACATTCAACCTATCTGTCATTCCCGTGGTTTTGTCCTCAAGGTAAGGAAACAGGGAATCTATAATTTTCATCCTTCGTGGTGCCACTTAGTGGCATGAAGGTTTAATATTTAAATTTTACAAAAACAAAGGTAATAAATTTTGGGAATTAGTGGGTGTGAGGTTCCTTTAAGATTTTTAGCTTGTTCACAATATTTTCAAATTGAGTATTGTTTAAAAATTCAATAATGATCTTCCCTTTTCCATTTTTTTCCTTAATAGAAACCTTTGTTCCAACAATTCTTCTAAGTCCGTCTTCCAGATCTATAATTTGGGGTGATTTTTTTAGGTTTGGAGATATTTTGATTACCTTAGATGTTTTTATAAATGATGGAAAACTTTTTTTACCAGAGACGATTAACTCTACTTCACGAACAGAAAGATCATCGTTCACAATCGCTTTACCAAGGGCTTTTTGTTTTTTGGGGTTCTTCAAAGACAAGAGGGAACGGGCGTGACCCATTGAAATTGTTCCACGTGAAACAAAATCTTGTATTTCTTCTGGTAAATCCAGCAAGCGGATAATATTTGCAATAGTAGACCGGTCTTGCCCAACTCTTTTTGCTATTTGCTCTTGGGTTAATCCGAAGCTGCTTTTCAATTCTGAAAAGGCATGAGCCTTTTCAATAGGATTCAGGTCTTCCCTTTGTATGTTTTCTACCAGTGCTAGCTCGATAGTCTTTAAACTATCGGCTTTTTTAACGATCGCAGGTATTTCTTTTATTCCTAATTGTTTTGCTGCTCTCCAGCGTCTTTCTCCTGCTATTATTTTGTATCCTTTATTTGTGGAACGAACAATAATGGGTTGTAATACACCATGTTCGTGTATGGAACTTACCAATGCCTTCATTTGGTTTTGACCGAAATGCTTTCGAGGTTGTGCTTCGTTTGGCTGGGTTTCTGATATGTTTATACGTATGATTTTTTCACCGGACTCAATGCCTATTGCTTCACCTAATAAAGACTCTAAACCACGACCAAGTTTTTCCCTATTAATCATCTGATTAGAAAGTCTTAAGTTTTAAAGTTTTATTCTCAAATTTATGACATATTAAGTAACAGATTATGTGCCCATATTCAAGAAAAATTTTAAAATTTATGAAAATATTGGTTAATGTTTCATGTGAAACACTGTTAATGTAAGTCTTATGAAGATATTTATCCCTTTGGTTATTAACAGTATTAAGGAAATCGTTAGACAGCCCTTTTATTATGTTATTCTTATTTCAGGCTGTTTTATAACATTGATGTCGTTTACGTTTACGTTTTTTGCATTTGGAGAAGAAGCAAGAATGATACGGGACATGGGAATTTCAACAATAACCATTAGTGGTCTTTTAACTGGATGTCTATCTTCTTCTATTTTAATTGCAAACGAATTTGAAAGGCAAACAGCATTAGCTGTACTTTGTAAACCAATATCAAGGATACATTTTATTCTAGGTAAATATTTTGGAATCTTTGCAGCAACTACAGCATTAATTTTTTGTCAGGGTCTAATTTTAGAAATAGCCCTTGCAATTAATAAATATGCAAATATTTCAAACGACATAACTTTTACTTTAAGTCTAGTAGATTATTATTGTTTATTAGGAATTTATTTTTCTTTATTACAGATATTAATCCTTACTGCAATATCCTTAGTCTTGTCAATGTATCTAAATACGGCAGCAAACTTAATTGTATGTTTTGTCGTTTTTATTTTTTGCCACACATTCAGTTACATTTTACCATTTAACGGCTTGAGCTTAAATTTTATGAACATAATAATATCAATATGTTACATAATTCTCCCAAACCTGCAAAATCTAAATATGGTAGCAATAAGCGATATTGCTAATAGTTCTGCATTTTCCTTCTTAGAGGGTACAATACTGACCTATATAGTATATAATTCGATTTATTGTATCATATATAGTATAGTTATTATTTGGTTAGCTGTTTTTCTTTTTAAAAGAAAGGAAATTGTCTGACAAATTTTCTTACCGTTCTTCTTTATGACCAGGCTCTATTGCTGGAGGGTGCAAAGCCAAAAGACTCTGCTGCGTTTGCAAAGACTATTGCAAAGCTTATGGTGGAAAATGTTCAGCATAGCAAATGATTAGTTTTTTTGTTGACTGTAGGTTACCGATACCTACCTGAGTACCGGATTTTACAAATTTAAGACTTTAACGACAAAGCTGAGCTGCCTGAAAAAGCGCCTGCTTTTTCAGGTCAGCTCCAGCGCCTTGTTAGCCAAAGCCAAGGACAGGGAATTTTGATTCGTTGTTATTTCAAATAATGACAATTGTCTTCCTTCCAGATTTCTTTTATTTATTTTTTCAAGAAATACTTTCCACTTGTCCTTTGTTGCATTAACTAACAATTCTTTATCTAAAGATTTAAATTGGCTTATTACTTTATCATAAGTTATATCTTTAGCGACTTTGTCTAGACTAATCCGCATCAAAATATCTTTTGTATATGGACGCTTTGCTTCTAAAAACACAATTGCTGAAAGCAATTCCTCAACACATTCACTATTAAGAATAGCCCAAACAAAAATAGCTTCAGAAAGACTATCAAACCCTAAAAAATAACATGTATCGTCTAACATTATAGGCTTACCATTTTCTGGTAATATTAAAGAAAAATGTGGGCGTTTATAAAAGCCTGAAATTGCTACTTTATAAGGTTCGAATGAATAATCTCCAATGCCAAATATCGAAAAAGCTGGTTTGTTTTTATAAATATTAGATTTTCTTTGCTCAAAAAGGTGATTGTTTTTTATGAGATATTGATAAAGTTTTGGGAACTTATCTGATATATAGGTTGTATCTTCACCAATTCTTTTTTGTGTTATAATTACATATTTTCTTGGTTTTCTTATAATTGGCGAGTTTAAATCAGAGCTTTTAACCAAACCATATATTAACTTTTTTTCCAAATCTAATTCTCTTTTTAGCCCATTCACGTATTTATTATTAATTAGATCAAGTTCCATGATTTTGGAACAATCGTGCTTGACACCCTGTCTCCAAATGTAAGGAGAAATTCCATCATACTTTATATTCCTCTTATAAATAGTTATATTGGATACAAATTTATTGCCCACCCAACCAAATTCATTTTCAATTGCAGTTGGAGAAACAATCGAAGAAACTTTACAGGTAAAAGAAACTTTATTAGTAGGTTTAAAAGTACATTTGAACAATGAGGCATCAACTGAAACGTCAAAATGCTTTTTTGTATCTATATTTAAGGCAACAATGTCATTAATTTTATAATTAGTTTTAGGTAAATCGTAAATTAAATTTTTAATAACCGAATTCTTTGCTAACATAGCCAAATGACCATTATATTTTGAAAATATGTTGAGCATTAGCAAAATAATATATTCACCTATATCAAAATTTCCTTTTCCAGTAATAGCTTCCAAACCATTAAGCAATTTAAAATTGTTCTTTCTAGGTAAGTTCTTTGAATTTAAACTGCCTAATTCAGAATTTGTAACCCAAGGAGGATTACCTAATACTAAAACATTGTAACCCTCAATTGACTTTTCAATTTCTCCAAAATTAAATTTAAAAATATCATTAAGATAAAGAAAAATACTTGGTTTTCTTAAATTAGGATTTCTAATAAATAATTCAAGAATAAAAAATTTAGTTTGCCAATAGTAAGTTTCGTAAATTTCTATAGCGTAAATTTTTTCTAATTTCGGAAGGTTTTTCAGAGCAGAGATTAAAAAAGAACCTCTGCCAAAAGTCGGCTCAATCAATATATCCGGAGATACCCCTTCATCATCAGCTAAATACGAACATATATAGTGAGTTAATTCATACGGAGTTTGGAAATCCCCATATTCACGTCTATCAGTTTTTTCGCAAACCATGAAACGTGGTTTAAGAAGTTTCAACAATTTCAAAAACTCATTTTGGTTTCTAAAAAATGTATCAATGCCAGATAGAAGCCTTAACACTTCGTTGGCTTCTTGATAATGAGTTATCTCGCCAATTTTTTTATTCAAAAAATCTATTGTAGTAGATTGAATATATTTAATAGCATTTTTCATATTATCGTATGCCTTTTTGCTAACTATAGGAATTATGCCATCCACATCTTCTTTTAACTCTACTATACGTCCATATTGCAGTCGCCATTGAAGGGCGTTTGATACAGTCAAAAATCCCTGTTCAGGAGGATTTTTGGGTATTTCTTCTGCTAACCTATTCATAATAATTTCATCAGCAGGAAGATTTCGATCTGTTAGATACGCAACAATATCTTCTTGATTAGCATTATTTTGCAACATTTGACGAATAGTTCGTGTTATTGGTAATCTGCAGTTCTATTTTTATATATAAACGAGCAATGTACAAAATTAAGCCTTGATGTTTTTCTATTAGGATCGTCGTTTTTCTCATAAACAAATAATAATAAATTATAGCCCAATCCATATATTTTTTGTCTTGCATTTCTAAAAGGGCAAGAGGATTGGGGTTGTTTAATAGAAGTAACTTTAATATCAGTATTTATATCCTTTGAAGGCATATCAATACCATTTGCAGAAGAACCAATTTTATAACTATATTTAGATGAAAGATAATCTTGGAATTTATGTTCTATAAATGTACCAACTGCTTTTCCGTCTGTTATTCCAAACAAATCTGGATTATCTAATTTTGATTCACTTTTACAAAAAGCCTTTGCTTCTTTAACTAAAATTTCAATAGATAATTTTTGTTTCATTCAAAATCTTAAATTTTTATAAAAATAAATTGATTACTAACTATACAACCTACATTCCGCAGGTTCGGGATAGTTAATTCAGAATTTTAATTTATTATATATCAAGGAGATATCATTTTTGCAAAGTTATAATTTCACAACTTTTTTTATTATTAACTTCCATTTTTACTCTTTCCAATAATAAAAAAAAATGCTTATTGACTTAGCTCATAACGATTCGCTTTAACATCTGATAAAACAAAGACTTATATACAATACCAATCAAATGTACTTGGGCAACTAAGCGTGGCATCTTAATCCTCTAAATAATA
>MAYW01000127.1 GCA_001723765.1 Candidatus Scalindua rubra | reverse complement strand
AGAGTGTTTGATCTTAGTTCAAACGGTCTATGACTCAGAGAGGTTGCTACTGATTTAAAACTTAAAGAATTATTTATTATTCCACAGCTTTGTTATTAAACCTTCAAAGACGCTAAATATCTACTTTACCTACACGGTTTATGATTGCATGTCTAACGGCCTTGAGCATTACCAACCACTCGTCCAGTTTAATGCCACGATGGAACCACATGGAATCCATTATCATCTTTGGTACCCAAAAAATTGTATATAAGGATAAGCTGGTTACCTTTTGAAGCAGTGTAGCATTCTTACGAATAACTACCAATTTATTTCGGTAAAGATAATAAATCCGTTCCAGAGTTTTCGTTCCTCCCCTTGCCACATTATGTCTGACAACTACACCGGGATCATAAAATATCTTATACCCCTTCTTCCTCGCTCTCAGGCAGAAATCAACCTCACCGTGAGAAGTATAGTAATCTCTATCAAAACCTTTTAGTTTTGAAACAACTTCACTCTTTATGAGCATACAACACCCTATAACATAATCACACTCAATCAAGCTGATGGCATCAATCTCACCATACCGTCCTAACCAGAGATTTACAAAACCAGCTCCGTGAGCGGTCTCATCTGGTTTCCACTCGTATACCGTTCTTGGACCTATGATTCCTGCTTCAGAGTGATCCTGAAGAGTTCTCATCAAGATAGTTAAACTATCACTTGACAAAAACACATCATCATCTATGTTCAAAACATAATCTGCATTAGTATCAATACGTTTGAATAATTCATCCCTAGATGTAAAACCGCCTAAATTCTCCTCACTCTGTATCATATTCAAGCCCTTCCAGCCGTCCTTTTCCATCTCCTTGAAGATTCTATTAACTTCTGCTTGAGTTCCATCCATTGATCCATTGTCCCATATTATAACCTCCATATGTTTTTTGGGGTACTCAAGCCTCCGAAGAAAATGAAGGCACTTAATTATATCTCTTTTTCTGTTCAGTGTTGGAATAATAATAGAAACAAAGGGATTTACGTTTCTTTTTTTTGATATCATACTCGTTTTAGATATGTTGAAGGTAAAATGTACAACTTATTGTAATTTGTGTGTCTGTTATGTTTGTATGTGGGAGTAGGTTGTGCATTACCTTTCTTCAAATGTAGTGGTATGAAAGGCAAAAAGCAGGAGTAACAGAATAAAAGTGTCAAAAACCTTCTTAGATAAAACCCTAATCTTCCCAAGTTTGCTTATTAGTTTTGGTTAAGGGTATCCACAATCACATTACGATAGACAAGGAAGTCATTAAGATGTCTTTTCAATATGTTAAGTATTAGGGCTTTATCAACCAATGGAATACCTCTTTTTGTATATCTCCATCTCTTTTATTGAAAAATCAAAATATTCTCTGAGGGTAAGAGATTCGAATTTATGTCTCACAAATGGGGAACTGTCAACTAAAACCTTTTTCTCCTCTAATATCTTTGCCCTAAGAGGAAGAGATGCCGTATTTAATATCACCAGGTCTATCTCGTCAGTGTTTAAAAGCTCCATAAGTTTCCCCAGGATTTCCATCTTTTCTTGAGAGATATCACCTCCGTTAGCAATATACACTGCAATGTCTACATCACTTAAAGGACTACATCTAGCCTTTGCAAGCCCTCCAAAGAGATAAGCAAAAACTACCTTTGGGTGTGAGTCCAGGTAAATCTTAGCCTTATATATATGTTCTAAAATATTCTCTGGAATTTTATGGGTTTTTATCATTGTCAAGAACCTCTATTTACTAAAGTAAAACTAACAAACGATAACTAATAAGTCAACTAACAATTAAGGCTTTAAGTGGTCCAGTTTGTCAGAAAAGATATCAAGTAATACTTTACTTAATTTTCAAAAGGAAATGCTTTGCTGACAAGAATTCTTCCATTCTTGCGTACAGTAAGCGACCAACACAATTCAGCAAGTTCAAACGATATCTTTCACTAAAGAAATTCAGGAACTTCTACACCGAGATTTTGACAAGCTCAAAAGATCAAAAAACTTAATTTTGTATTGACACAATACATCATCCCTTGTTGTGAAACCATACAAATTTACCTCGCTCTGTATCATCTTTAATCTCTTCCAACCCTCGTTTTCTATTTCTATAAAGATTTTATCCACTTCTGTCTTGATTCCATCAGTAACACCATTGCCCCTTATTATGACCTCTAAATATTTTTTTGGATATCAAGCCTTCGAATGAAATGAAGACACTTAATGATATCAATTTGCTAAAAGCAAGTATCAAAATCTGTTCTCATACTCCAGTCACAATTGTCAGGATTATGTTTGATCTTTTTTAGCAAATAAAATGTGTATGAGGATAGTCCGGGAAAGTATTTTGCACAATACTGAACTACAGGGTATGGAAAAGGATAAAGCGTGGCGGCACTGATAGATTGTAATTCGAAATTAGTATTTTGCCTGATAAATTCTAAGAATCCCTTATGAGTAAAACATCGAATATGAGGACCCATTATTACATTGCACGAAGGTTGCTTGCCAAAAAGGATAAAAATGCGGTTATGAAGGGCAGCTAGATTGGGGATTCCTATTATCAAATGGCCTCCAATTTTCAAAACCCTATCCATCTCCGATAATGGAAGGAATATATTTTTTAAATGTTCCAAAACTTGATTGCATATTATTATTTCAATTTCTTGATCCTGAAACGGAAATGTGTCATGTTCTAAATTAACATTAAAGATTTTAAAGTGTTTTTGAGCTAACTTTATATGTTTTGGTTTCATCTCGATGCCACAAACTTTTTCCAAGGGAATTGACAGCATTTTTGCGTATTGTTTTGTGCCTTCTGCACAGCCAATGTCTAGAAGACTGTTCGATTTAGTGACGTTTTCTAAAATGTCCAAAACTGCCTTATAATACCTCCATCCTTCATATTTGGCTTGAATGCAAAAACGATAGAATTGTCTAAGAAAACTTAATAAATTAGATTCTTCGGTCGTATCCTCCCTCAGAATGACATGTTGACACACCTTGTCATTCTGAGTGAAACGAAGAATCTCCAGTTTGAAAGCAAATGATTTTTCGAGGAGAATAAAAGTCTAAGGACTTAACTCTCAAAGACTTAAAATGGAAATTCCTATACAATCAAGTTATTATCCCTGTTCTTTTTTACGTGTTATTGCTAATTCAAAAACTTTTATAGTCTCTTCTACCATTTTCTCAAGACTGAAAATTTTAACAGCTTTTTCTCTTGCGTTAACTGCCAATTTATTAGCAAAATCTTTATTGTTGAGTAGAAAAAGTATCTTGTCAATTAACTCTTTTGTATTTCCAGGAGTAATTAGCAAGCCATTTTTGCCGTCATCTATAATAGAGGGAATACCCCCAATCCTTGAAGCTACAATTGGCTTCTTGCACGACATGGCTTCAACCAATACTCTTGGAAACCCTTCTACTCTCAATGTTGGGAGTAAAAAAATGTCGGATGCATTATAGTAACGGAAGATTTCCTCATTTGCAACATGTCCAGTAAAAATAACATTATTTTGGACATTGAGCTGATGTGCCAATCTTTTCAAATCTTCAAGATAAATACCTTCCCCAACAACTAATAGTTTTATGTTCGGGTGTGTTTGAAAAATTTTTTTAAAGGCAATTAACGCTAAATTAAACCCCTTTTGCTTGCTTACAGTAGAAGCGATTAAAAGGATTTTACAATCTGTTGATATTCTGTATTTATCCTTAATAGAGTCTCTTAGCTTTTTATCAGGTTTAAATATTTCAGTATTTGTACCATGGAAAACCAAATTAGTTTTTTCCTTATCAACAAAATAAAATCGTTTAAGTGAATTAGCTAATTTATGGTTTACAACTATTATTTCTGTTGATTTGTGATATAGTGGTAATTCAACTAATAAGTAATTGTAAAAAGTTCTAAGAATCTCTTTGAACAAATCAAGAAATCCTCTTTTAAAATTCAAGGTTTGGTTATAAACAGACATGAGCATATCAAGTTGTGTTCCGGCAACTCTGGTAATAAGCGGAATTTTATTCTTTTTTAAAATGGATCGAGGAAAACTATAAGCAGATGATTGTTGGCTTAGGATTATGTCGAAGGGATTTCTATCGTTTAATTCTAAAAATTTGTTAAGACTTGCATTGGGCCAATTTTTCCTCTTTGATCCAAAAACGGTATTTTGAAGATAATTAATTTTTATTCCATTTATTTCTTCAAATTCTAAATTAGATGGATTTTTAGTAGAAATAATTGTCACTTCATGGCCCCTTTTCGTTAGCCCTTCACTAAGGAGTTTACCATGAATCTCCATACCACCCCTTATCCCATGCCAGTAAGTTACTGTAGAAAAAAAGCATATCCTCATCATTGATAGTTTAGCTTGCGTTTTACTTAATATTCAAAAAGATGCTAAAAATTCTCAAGTAAAAAATTAAATACTCAATGTATATCTTTATATGTTAAGACTCGGTAAAAGTTTCTTGCTGACCTGAGAAAACTTATCAATATTTCGTATTTTGAGAAATTGCAGCCCATAGGGGTTTCCTTTAATTTTGTAATCACGTTCAACCCTAATCCGATATGTTTAAGGAGTGTCATTCTTATGGCATCTCCAAAGAAATATTTCCACTTTTTTGCATAAATAATCTCCATAGACTCTCGATTTGCATCATCAATAATAGCTATTCCGCCAACCCTAAGGCGATGGAAGGCCTCGTAGAAGACAGCCTCTCTTCCAAAATCGTGTTGAGGCCCATCAATGAGTACCAAATCAAATTCGCCGAGATTAGACCAAAAACCTGGAGGAATAGCATAAAAAAGGAGGATTTGCTTATGATAGAATCTTGGGCGTAGAGGAAAAGTACTGAATTTTACATTGGCTTTAAGATCATGCTTTGTAAGATATTGCTGTGCTATCCGAGAATAATATTGGGAATTTTCTATGGAAACTAAGAGGTGGTCGGCTGAATGCTTAATTTCATTGGCAATTATAATTGAAGAAAACCCTGAGCCAAATTCAAGAACGGTCTTCAATTGACATCTCCTGATTAGGGCTCCTAAGAATTTGCAGGAATCCTCACGAAGGGCTCTTCCTCCTGGATGAGGGAAAGCTGAAATATCGTATTCCCTAGCATACTCTATAATGTCTTGCAGTGGTATCAACATAAAGTCAGATAACAATCCTTATATTCTTGTTCATGAAGCGGTAGAGCAAATACTGATAGGCAATAATATGTTGAACGTATTTTCTTTAGGGTCTTGACTAACATTTCTAATAAATTGCTTCTTTTAAAGTATAAAACCAACTTGTTGAAGCTGTTCCAATAATTTTTTCACAGTAAACATTCATAAATAACAAATTGCCAATTGACATTAAGGCAATAGCAAGAATGGGACTATTTAATACTGCCGGTTCGTATTCTATCCGTCTCCATGGGTGGAACACTCAGCAAAACATTTTGAGTTATTATTTCTGTTTCATAATGTCTCCTATATAGATAAACAACCCCAAGACACGTTGTATTCTTACACTCCAACCTCACCATCTTATTAGCAACAATGTCCAGAGATTATAATAGGGGTTGCTAACAACCCATTATGACACTCACTCCAGAAGATCGACTTATTTAGGATGATGATAGGTAATTCTTAAAGGTTTCGATTTTCCTTCGTTATGTCGCCATCCTGTTATACTCAAGGGAAGTGGAGAAACCACAAGGTCATTGTATCCCACCTCACCAAACCAGCTCAAAGCTTCATCTAAAGAAATTTGGTAGAGAAAACGCGTAGAGTAGCTATCATAATTCAACGCCACGTTTCCCCATAATCCTTCATTAGGGAGATATCCAGCATAGGGAGTGATTTGTTCCAACAACCGGCCCAACCACCGGGATAATAAATGTTGATTGAGCTTATTGGTGACAAGACGTTTGCCATAAAGGCCCATACAAAACGCCACAATGAAAGAATGGGGTAAACAGCAAACCATCCTTCGAATGGGTTCGTGAAAAAAAAGCCATTTCAGGTCTCGCAAAATGGTGAGGACTTGTTTATCGTATGGTCGAGGTTTGTGTTGGTAAAGAAATACCGAAAAGAATCCTCCCTTTCTGACAAGTTTCGCAATTCGAAAGAAACCTTGCCGGGGGTTTAAGGTATGATGCAAAACACCAATAGAGACGGCACCATCAAACGATTCCTCTGCAAAAGGTGGATTAAGGAGATTCGCCTGTAGGAAATGACACTTGTCTAAGTC
This sequence comes from Candidatus Scalindua rubra, assembly GCA_001723765.1. Classification (GTDB taxonomy): domain Bacteria; phylum Planctomycetota; class Brocadiia; order Brocadiales; family Scalinduaceae; genus Scalindua_B; species Scalindua_B rubra. Next base: position 6,950 of record MAYW01000127.1, on the reverse strand, counting down.
TTTTTGTATTTCACACGCTCGTTCCACCCCTAGCCCAAGATCCATACCAACGACCTGTCGTGCACCCATTTCCTGGATCACGGAAAGAAATCTTCCATTACCGCATCCAGCATCGAGAATAACTTTGTTACGGAGGAGATCGGAACTAAGCATTGTCCGGTCGAGAAAAATTGCCTTATTGTTAAAACGATAGATCCACTCCTTATCAAAGCGTGTCCACCAGTTGGAGTAACTTTTCTGAGTTGTTCGTATTTTGGCAGGAAGAACGTCTGGATCGGCTTTCTCGATGTTGACGGATGAATGATATTGACTTCTGAATTGGCGCAAGGCGCCATTGAAGATGCGAGGAATCGATCCGACTATGGGATACAAATGCCCCTTAGAACAGCTTAGTTGTCCTGTTATGATCTCGCCATCTTGGAGAGCGTTGATTGCACTCAAGTTGAGCTGAATGCCATCCCTTGGGCACCTTAGGTAATCGATAAACTCATGTTTCATTGGATACGAATTTCCCTAACCCCTTTTCAATCTACCTATCAACTTACATTCGCGTTTTTATGTATAGCTTTGGAATGAGGCTTATTTAAACTTACTTTAACATATACGACTGTAATTTTGGTCTAAGAAAGTTTGACACCATACTTCAAAAACTAATAGCCCCCATATTTGAAGAAACCAATCCTTTCTTCCTGAAAAATGATCTTGTAACATACACTGTACTTGTTTATGTCTTAAATACCCTCTTTTCTGTATCTGGGATTCTGAAAGTAAATCATACGTAATCTCTTTTAGACCTTTTTTAAGCCAATCAGGTACATTAAACCCATGTTGTCTTCTCCTAAGAATATTTTTAGGTAGTAAAGGCCCAGAAACTTTTCTTAATAGACATTTGGTTTTATTCCCTTTTAATTTTAATTCGGGTGGGATAGACAGAGCAAATTCTGCTAATTCATGATCCAAATATGGAACTCTTGCCTCCAAAGAAAAAGCCATTGTCATTTTATCTACTTTTACCAAAAGATCATCTAACATCCATGAATGTATGCCTAAAAGAGGCAAAATCATTCTCTGATCAAAAGTTTTAATATGCTTTTCATATTTTTCGTATATATCACACCTATTTAAATCTTCCAACGAAACATCAAAATGTAATAATTTCTTTAAATTATTGTTATTAAAAAGTCCTGTTTTAAATAGATTGTTTCGATTTTGAATAATAGATTCAAATCGTTCAAACAAATATCTTTTGAAGGGTTGACAGTGCAATGTCTTCTTAAACCAATTAGGGAAGGCACAATATATGTTAAATAGTTTTAACTCATGTTCAATACAATGTTTTGAATAGCCAAAATTTATTTCATCTGAACCTTCGCCAGTGAGCACTACAGTAACATAATTCCTTGCATATTTAGATAAGAGAAAGGTAGGCACAACTGCGGGATCAACGATTGGTTCATCCAAATGATAAATTATAGACTTTATTAGCTTAAAAGAATCTTCAGCAATTGTCAGTTTATGGTGCTCTGTTTTTAGAAAGTCAGCTACCTGTTTTGCGTAGACATCTTCATCGTAAGGCCCGCCAACTCCAAAGCTAACATTGAATGTTTTTACTGGTATAGAAATTAATCTAGACATTAAAGAGACAATGGTGCTGGAATCGATCCCACCACTTAAATATGCCCCGAAAGGTACATCACTTATTAAACGGCGTTTAACAGATTTGGTGAGTAAATCCTTATACTTTTCTATATAATAATCCTCTCCATGATTTTGATCGGTATTAATTCTCTCAAAAATATTCCAGTATTGATGCGTCTTCAAGTCTTTATTGCAAGTTAATGTAAGATAATGTCCTGGTGATAGCTTTAAGATATTACGAAAAATGCTTTTTGGTGAAGCAACATAACGTAATTTAAAGTTTTGTAAAAGTGATTGCTCGTCAACCTCAGCCCTAATTTCAGGATGTTGCAATAAAGCCTTGATTTCAGAACTGAAGACGAACAGGTCATTATTATAGTAATAGTAAAGCGGTTTTATGCCAAATCTATCCCTTACCAGATACAATTTTTTAATATTCGTATCATATAATGCAAAAGCAAACATACCATTCATGCGTTTTATAGTATCCTCGATTCCGTATTCTTCATACAAATGTATTACAACCTCCGTATCTGTTCTGGATTTAAAAATATGACCTAAGTCTTTTAAGTCTTTGGAATAATCCTTGTAATTGTAAAATTCCCCATTATATGCAATCCAAACACTCCTGTTCTCATTACTTAAAGGTTGGTTTCCAGCTTTTGATAAATCTATGATATTTAACCTTCGAACACCAAGACCTAAGGTATAATGACAGAGTAACCCATTTTCTCTAGATGATAATTCACTAGGATCGTTAAACTCAACTGTTGGTGTATTTTTGTGAAATGAGCTTAGTAGGTGTCCATCGCTATCCGGCCCTCTATGTGCAGTTGTCTGTGTCATTCTTTTTAATAAGAACGGATTAACTGGTTCTAGTTTAAGATTAACTATTCCTACTATCCCGCACATTAGGTTTTTTATTTATCTTGAAAGAGGTTATTTTAATGTACTATATTACTAAGCTTTTCGACATAGAAAGAATAAGTTATAAGCAAATCTCTCCATCTTAATTTTTGCTAAAAAAAACTCTACGAAAGGATAGAAAATTTTATAAATATCTCTTGTTAAGGGAAACATCTGAAGATAACAGAAATATCTCCAACCTTCAATTTTTTCAATTAGTAGTCCATTACGACAAATGAGTTTAATGATTTCTTTATACCTATAGCAAGTGTCTATAGGTTGATCAGCGTTTAAAGGATGTTCATAAGGCAAAAGCCTTCTTCTCAGCCATTGCGATGGGATTATTCTATCGAGGTAAAAAAATGGCCAATATCCTGTTCCGTTAGGAACCGTAATAACTATCCATCCATTATTCGTAGTTACCCGTTTAATTTCCTGAAGGCAACGATCTGCATTTTTTAAGTGCTCTAAAGTTTCTGTGCAAAATACAATATCGAAGTAATTATTTCCAAAAGGTATCTCCTCCTCAATGTCCGCACTTTTCACCACAGCATCGCTTAATTTTTCAGATAATTCATTAAGACGCTTATTAACTAAATATACGCCATATAGATAGCTACTATCGCAAAGATTAGCAACTTCTATCAACAGTTCTCCATAACCACAACCTACATCTAAAATTTTTTTTATTTCTCAAATTACCGGCTAGTGAGACAACCTTTTGATAAAATCCCTTTCCAAACCCTCTTCTATTCAACGTACTATATTTTTTAAAAATTTCTTCTTTAGTCAGGTTATAACCAGTTTTCAGCATTTATACCTCCCAATTTTCTCCTGATATTGATACCTTCAAGATGTCTTGTGAAAATGCGGTTTACTCCATGGCCCCTTTTCGCTAGTCCTTCCTAAGGATCTTACCGTGAGTATCCATTCCACACTTTAAACCGTGCCAATAGGTTACTATTGGAAAAAACAATTTTTCAATTTTTTTACTTGGCATCGTAATTGTTAAGTAAAATATGGCAGTTATTACTGTTTGGCAAACTATCGAGATGTCTGTGTAGGAAACTTGCGCAATTGACTACCACGGCGACTGTAAATAATAATTAACAGTATGGTATGCAGGACGTAATAAAATAGGAAGATGGCTAATAATAGATCAATAACATTGCCCCAAAAGGCCAGGATAAGTAAAAAATAGTAAGTTTCCCTTGCTCTCATATTTTGATTGATTCTTCGGATAAAGCTCATCACTGTGAATGATAATTGTTTTCTGTGAGATACCATGGCTATCCCTCTATCTTCGGTCATATTCCTTGAATCTGACTTGGTATCTCCTCTAATGTTATCCCACCCATCCCTAACATATTGATCAAAAGTCTCTCAATATATCCAAGCAGATTATAGAAGTAGCAGGTTAATCCTCCAACAGCCAACCAAAAGATAGGTCCATAGCCCATTGGATCACATAAGTACAAAAGTCTCGGATGGCGGTATGCCATAATCCCGATAAGTGCCCAGAATCCCATATCTATCCACCCCATAATAGCATCCAGGAATCTTCCGTAAGAGTTTTCTGTTTTCATAGTACGTGCTATGCTTCCATCCACACAGTCAAGTAAGTTAAAAAAAAACAGTAAGCCGATCCCGATGGGGAGTAATTGTCCCTGACTACTAATCAAACACAAGCAGCCAACTAAACCTACAAGCCCAGACAACCAGGACACTGCTTCGGAAGTTAAACCCAAGCGGATGACAAACCATGTCAACAAAAATCCTAAAGGACGAAACACAAACCGACTTAACAGTAGATACCTTTCGTACTCTCGTTTCCAGGCGTGTGCGTCTTGAATATCCTGAAGTGTTGGGTATGTTGGTATAGCCATTCAAGACTCCTTATTTAGTATTGCTTTGTAAAAACTTTTTTTCCCCATTTACATGAGGACAAGTTTTAGAAAGATTTTTAAGTGATTTTATAAAAGTAGAGAATAGCGAGAGAAGTTAAAAGCCTATTAATTTCTCTCTACTTTCTACTCTCATCTCTCTACTGCTACATAACATTCTTTTGGTTGCGGCCTCCGGCTCGTAAAGGCGAGCTTATGCCTCGTAGAGCTTCGCTGCGTTAGCCGAGATAGTTATGCTACCGTTAAACCATTCTCCAAAGGTTCTTTCACCAATTAACGAGCGGATTAACTTTCTTTTCTTAGATATTAGAAATTGACCCTGATTAATGAAGAATTCCATTCTCTTAAAACCAGCTTTTTTGAGAAGACTACATAAGTCTTTCCTTGTGAAGTAATGCAAATGTCCTCCTCCCCAGACAAAGGTATCAGAACTTGTGTGAGGAAATATTCCTTTGAAAATCAACTTATATAAGTTTCTGAAATACCTTATATTAGGCGTTGTTATTACTAATTGTCCATTAGGCCGAATATACGATAAATTTCATCAAGTAGATAAACAGGATCTAATGAATGTTCGAGTACCTCTAGGCATGCTACTGCATCAAATGTACTATCTTTATAAGACAATGATAAATTTAAATCCATTATGGAGAGAACTGTGCCCTGCTTCTGCGCAATGTTAGCAGCCTCTTTAGCAATTTCGGCCCCATATATCTTCCTGAATTTATCCTTAATGTAGAGAGAAAAATATCCATTTCCACAGCCCGCATCAAGGATCCTATCCCCCCTTTTTAGGGCTGAAGAAGCAGTGTCAAAGATTTCATTAGTGGTTTTTTCTCTTACCTCGTTATCTTTTGGTCTACTGATACGTTCGTTCCAATATTGTTCATATGTAAATTTTGTTTTTCCGTTCATAAGAGTACAAGCTTGGTAGAGGCGTATGGCCATACGCCCCTACTTTGTAGCAAATTTCGAAATTACCAGACATTTAATAATGATTTCTTAGAGAGGTTAATAGTTCGCTTTTATATTACCCCTATGGCTATCATAATCGCCTTTTCTATTTCCTTCATCTTTTCGTTACTTATCTTGCCAGCAAAAGGGCCTCTGATAAGCAAGGATTTATCTATCATTGTTACCTGTTCACATTTTGTCATAGATGCCTTTGATAAGCCACCTTCGCCCTCCGGAAGTGAAACATGAGTAGGGGCAGGTCTTAAGGTTGTAGACAAAGGAACGACAATTATATCATTGGCTAATTTATTTCGAATATCTAAAGAGACTACTAAGGCAGGGCTATTCTTAATATCCTTTAGTTTTGAAGGCAACTAAGTTCTTATTCAGACAGACACCATGTCTGCCGATAGGCAGACAATCCGCGAAGAAGTAGAAAAATGTAAAAGATAACATAGCAAAACATTAAATACTTATTCCTTTAAAAGCCTTACAATTTTATTATCTTCAATCCATGTACATTATCGAAATGATAATCCCCTGTAGCAAGGGGAAAAGCATGTTCCTTACAAACAGAAGCAATCCAGAGGTCATTTTCAGGGATAGGGCAACCTCTCTTTTTTAAGTCTAACCGTATAGTACTGTAATGGTCTGCCGTTTCTCTTGTGATGTTTAAAACGTTACAGAAATCGATAAATTCGTTGTAAATAACTATGTTTTCTTTAATGCGGGATGAGTTTTTTGGTGCAAAGAGGAGTTCTGCTATTACTGGGATAGGAAGAAAAAAGTTTGTTGAACTCGCGAGCTTTTTGGTAACGAGGGGGTCATTCTTGAGCAATCGTATTACAATATTCGTATCAAGGCTAATCTCTCCACTCATCCTGGTTTATCCTTTCAAATTCATCATCTATAACCTTTATCATTTTATTCGCATCTTCTTCGTCAAGTATACCAGCAAATCTTAAAAGAGGAGCTGAAACTTCTTTTTCGGTAGATACGATTACTTTAACCTCAGTATTTTCCTCTATGCCTTCAATTGGCTCCAAAGGTTTCAAAATACCCTGTTTATATATAGCATGAATGGTCTTGAACATTTTTACTAACCTCCAATAAGAATTATAAAAACTTTCCTGGATCCAGATATACAAACCCAATGAAATGCCACTTGAGGGAATGATTAAAATGTAATGGTTATTGTCTGACAGTCCCTAAAGGTGACAATTTACTTCGATAATTTTCAATCGTAAATGTTTCTTACTATAATAACCCCATCTGTTTTAATACCTCTGCCATCTTTGGTTCTTTCATAGCATATTCCTTAAGGATACGTTCTATTTTTTCCTCCCTCTCCTCAAGCTCTCTGTTTTTCCTTATAGCAGGAGAAAGGGCTGTCCGCCTGTCCCAGAGCACAAAACCTATCAGTGAAAACATCCCTGCAAAGGTAACCCCGAATCCCCAGAGCATAAACCCTCTAAGCTCATCAAATCGCTTATCTATAGAATCAAACCTTTGATCTACAGAGTCAAACCTCTGATCTACAGAGTCAAA
>MAYW01000126.1 GCA_001723765.1 Candidatus Scalindua rubra | reverse complement strand
AAGAGACATATCCAAATCTTAATGGAAGCATATCTCAAGGTATAAAAATGTCAAAATACCTTGGCTGGAAGATAGAAAACTCAAATTCAGGCTATGGACCACCTCCTAAAATTAGGGATAATTAATCTGTATGAAAATCCGTGTTTAATCCAAACATTATGGCTGGTAAGGCATGCATCAGGGATATGAGAATCCCGGTTTCTGTAATCGTCAATCAGGTTGCCCATGGCGCTACTTTTGATGAGATACTCAAGGATTATCCTGACCTTGAGCGAGAGGATATAGAACAGGCTTTAGAGTATGCAGCATGGCTAACAAAGGAAGAGGTAAAACAGGGATAATTCAATTATGAAATTCCTTGCTGATATGGGAGTTGCCTCGCGTATTGTTGAATGGCTGAGACATCATAACCATGATGCTGTACATTTAAGAGAGCTAAATCTTATAAGAAAAGATATGAGTAAATCATTCACAATCCATGATTTACCAAGGGCAGAAAGGCCGAGAGAGCGGCTTCAAAAGCACGGTGCAGAAGTTCTCTCTTCTCAAGAGCTTATCGCCTTGATTCTTGGAAGAGGGGTCAAGGGTGAATCTGTAATGGTAACAGCTCAACGCTTGTTGACTTCTTTTGGTAATGTAAAGAACATCTCCCAAGCTTCCCTAGAGGAACTATCAGCCATCAAAGGCATAGGTACAGCAAAAGCTACTCAATTAAAGGCTGCTTTTGAGCTTGCAAGAAGGAATGAAGAAATTACCGAGGAGCAAATATCTCTCAAAAGCCATCAAGACGTTATAAAATTAGTAAAGCAAAGGCTAAAAGATAAAAAGAAGGAACACTTCTTAATACTCTGTCTTGATACAAGAAGCAATCTTATCAAAATAAGCAATATTTCAACAGGTACATTAGATACCAATCTGGTTCATCCCCGTGAAGTTTTTAAAGAGGCTATCCAGTCTCTATCCTCCTCAATAATATTGGCTCATAATCATCCATCTGGAGACCCTGAACCGTCAGATGCTGATATAGATATAACAAAAAGAATATTAAAAACTGGAAAGGTCATAGGAATCGATGTTTTAGACCACATAATCATTGCCAATAACAAATCCTTAAGCTTTAAGGAAAAGGGCATTATTCTGTGAACTTTGTCGAATAATGAGCTTGTCGAACTATGAAACATAACTTTCAGGAGAAAATTAATTTTATCTGGAGCATTGCTGACTTACTGCGCGGTGATTATAAGCAGGCAGAGTTCCAGGATGTCATTCTTCCTTTTACTGTTCTCAAAAGGCTTGATGACGTATTAGAGCCAAAAAAAGAAAAGGTATTAAAAAAAGATAAAGAACTCAAGGAAAGAGGAATAGAAAATAAAGACTTAATCCTCCAAAAAGCATCTGGCTATCCATTCTACAACACCTCTAAATTTACATTTCAAAATCTATTGCAGGACCCAAATAATATCGCAAAAAATCTGCGTGCCTATATTAATGGTTTCAGCCAAAATATGTATAACATTTTAGAAAACTTTGAATTTGGCAATGAGATAAAAAAGCTGGATGGAGCAAACCTGCTTTATCTGATTATCCAGCGTTTTAATGAAATCGATCTACATCCTGATGCTGTATCCAATCACGAAATGGGTACAGTATTTGAAGAACTTATCAGGCGATTCAGCGAACAGTCAAACGAAACTGCAGGAGAACATTTTACACCTCGTGAAGTAATAAGACTTATGGTACGCCTCCTCATTGCGGGCAATGGAGATTTAAGGCAAAAAAATATTATCAGAACTATTTATGATCCTGCATGTGGAACAGGCGGGATGCTCACCATTGCAAAAGATGAAATCCTTGGACATATTAACCCAACTGCTCAGGTCTATCTTTTTGGACAGGAGTTAAATCCTAAAACCTTTGCCATTGCCAAGTCAGACGTTCTGATCAAAGGTGAAGAGGCGGATAATGTCAAAAAAGGTAATAGCTTTTCAGAAGACCAGCTTCACGGTAGAACTTTTGATATTATGCTCTCGAATCCTCCGTTTGGCGTTGAATGGAGAAAGGTTGAATCTCCTGTCAGGGAAGAAGCAGACAACCTTGGAAATGAGGGCAGGTTTGGTGCGGGGCTTCCTAGAATTAGTGATGGCTCCTTATTGTTCCTTCAACACATGATCTCCAAGATGAAACCTAAAAGTGAAGGTGGCAGCAGGATAGCCATTGTTTTTAATGGTTCTCCACTTTTCACAGGTGATGCAGGAAGCGGTGAAAGCGAAATCAGAAGATGGATAATCGAAAATGACTGGCTTGAGACGATTGTTGGCCTGCCTGACCAACTCTTTTATAATACAGGCATTTATACCTATTTCTGGATTGTGACAAATAATAAATCTAAGAAGAGAAAGAGAGCGGTTCAGTTAATAGATGCCAGAGAATATTATGAAAATATGCGAAAGAGTCTCGGAAATAAAAGGCATTATGTTACAGAAAAACAGATTGACGAGATCGTAAATATTTACAAATCCTTTACAGAATCGGACAAGAGTAAAATATTCTCTAATGATGATCTTGGTTATCACAAGATAACTGTTGAAAGGCCCTTACAGCTTAATTTCCAGGCAAGCGATGAACGTATTGACTTACTGAAAGAAGAAAAACCTTTCCAGAATCTTGTAGCCGCAGGCTTTAGCCTGCGAAAAAGGAATAGGGCCGAACAATCAAAAGAGATAGAAAAGGGCAAAGAGAAACAGGAAAAGATTCTTAAGGCTCTTAAATCTATTGGTAAGGGCGAACGGCCGTTCGCCCCTAAGTATAAGAATAGAGATAAATTTGAAATCGTATTGGATAATACCTTCAAGGAATATAAGCTTGAGGTAGATAAATCGCTAAAGAAGGCAATATTAAAAGCACTTTCAGAGCATGATGAAACAGCGGATATTATTTATGACAAGAAGGGCAATCCTGAGCCCGACCCTGATTTACGTGATTATGAGAATGTGCCATTAAAAGATGATATACATGAGTATTTTGAACGGGAGGTAAAACCCCATGTTACAGGCGCATGGATAGATGAGAAGAAGACAAAGGTTGGCTATGAGATTAGCTTTACAAAATACTTTTATAAATATAAACCGCTTAGGTCGATCGGAGAAATAACAAAAGACATCAAAAAGGTGGAAGAAGAAAACGAAAATCTTTTAGAAGAGATTTTAAAAGTATGAGTCTAAAACCATATCCAAAATATAAGGATTCAGGAGTTAAGTGGCTTGGTAAAATTCCAGAGGGATGGAAGGTTAGAAAGTTAAAACACATTTGCAATGTCAAATTCAGTAACGTTGACAAAAAGAGTGTTGAAGGTGAGTGCCCTGTTAGTCTTTGCAATTATGTGGATGTCTATAATAACGATTTCATCACTGATGAACTAAAATTTATGGAAGCAACTTCATCATGTGACGAAATAGCTAAATTTGCTATTAAGAAAGGAGACGTGATCATTACTAAAGACTCAGAGTCATGGGATGATATTGCAGTTTCTGCATACGTTCTTTCCGATCTTAAAGGGGTTCTATGTGGATATCATCTTGCTCATATTCGACCTAATGCTAGAAATATCATAGGACGGTATCTATTTCGATCTTTTGCCGCACAAGGCATCAATGATCAGTTCAGGATGTTAGCAAATGGTATTACTCGTTACGGTTTGTCTAAACTTTCTATTAAGAATTCTCTGTTTCCTGTCCCATCAAAACAAGAACAAGTCCTAATCGCCAACTACCTTGATCAAAAAACCTCCAAAATTGATGAACTGATTAAAAAGAATGAAAAGCTTATTGAGCTTCTAAAAGAAAAGTGTCAGGCGATTATCTCTCAGGCCGTTACAAAAGGAATCCCACCTCACCCCCCTGTATTCCCCCCTATCAAGGGGGGACAAAGGGGGGTGTTAAAGGGGGAAAGGGTGGATTTGAAGATGAAGGATTCAGGTATTGAGTGGATAGGAAAGATACCGAGGCATTGGAGCATTAGGAAACTCAAGTTCTTGTCGTATATAAAAGTTAGTAGTGTCGATAAAAAGACCTTAGACGGAGAATTACCAATCAAGCTTTGCAATTACACAGATGTTTACAAAAATAAATTTATATCTGAAGATATCGATTTTATGGATGCGACTGCCACAGAAAACGAAATTGCTCAGTTAACCCTTAAAAAAGGGGATGTTCTTATTACAAAAGACTCTGAGATACCTGATGATATTGCGGTACCAGCATACGTAAAGTCAGAGCTTAAAGACGTACTTTGTGGTTATCATCTCGCCCGAATTCGAGAAAATCCTAAATATGCTGTTGGTAAATATCTTTTTTGGTTGTTTTGCGCACAGGACATCCGTGAACAATTTACGCCACTTGCTAACGGAATAACACGATATGGATTGAGTAAATACTCAATAGATAATTCTATTTTCCCTGTGCCTACAATTGATGAGCAGAAAAAAATATCTACCTACATTGACCAGAAAGTATCCAAGATTTATGAGTTAATTGAAAAAATCCAGACTCAAATTGAAAAACTCAAAGAATACCGTCAGACCAGACCCTTATCAGCAACGTTGTAACGGGGAAGGTGAGGATAATATAATATATGAAGGTAAAAGGACTTATGGACAAACTGATTGAACTTCGCAGGCTTCCTTTTGAAACAGAAGTGTTTGAATTCAAGGAGGCGAAAAGAGGTTACGACTTTAACAAGTTGGGCGAGTATTTTTCAGCTTTGTCAAATGAAGCAAACCTTAAAGGCATACCTCATTCATGGTTAATTTTTGGGATTAAAGACAAGGGTAGGGTAATAGTTGGCAGCCGGTTTCGTTCAAACCGTAAAGACCTTGATAGTCTTAAGGGAGAAATAGCTAATAAGATCACTAATCGCATTACTTTTATTGAAATATATGAACTTTATTTGCCGGAGGGGCGAGTGGTTATGTTTCAAATACCTGCTGCTCCCAAAGGAATCCCTATTGCATTTAATGGGCATTATTACGGCAGAGATGGAGAAGAGTTATCTCCCTTGAATCTGGAAGAGATAGAACGAATCAGGGCGCAGGCATTCCCTGAGGATTGGAGCGCTGTCATTGTGCCTAATGCGACAATTGATGACCTTGATCAAAGGGCTATTGAAAAGGCACGTGAAAACTATAAGAGCAAGTTCCCTGAACAGGTAAAAGATATAGGCCGGTGGGATGATATCACTTTTCTAAATAAAGCCAAAATAACAAAAAAGAGCAAAATTACCCGCACAGCAATAATATTATTAGGCAAATCAGAAGCGGAACATTTTATTAGTCCCGCTGAGTCAAAGATTCGCTGGATACTTAAAGATTCAAAAAGGAAATGACAGAGATTACTATATTGAAAGCTGTCCTCTGCTGCTGGCAGTTGATAAGATATACGGTAAAATCCGTAATCTTAAATACCGGTATATCAAGGAAGGTACCTTGTTCCCCGACGAAATGGACCAGTATGAGCCATTTGTAATCCGCGAGGCTATCAATAACTGCATAGCTCATCAGGATTACACAAAGGGAGGACGGATTAATGTCGTTGAAATGGAAGATCAACTAATATTTACAAATCTTGGCAGTTTTATACCTGGCTCTGTAGAAAAAGTAGTGAAAGAAGACTCCCCTGAAGAACACTACCGTAACAGGTTTCTCGCAACCGCTATGTTTAATCTGAAAATGGTTGACACTGTAGGTGGAGGCATAAGAAAGATGTTTAACTATCAGAGGGAAAGATTTTTCCCGATGCCGGAATATGACTTATCAGAAAATAAAGTAAAAGTTACGGTTATAGGTAAGGTGCTAGATATGGATTTTGCGAGGGTATTAGCCCGGAATCCAAATCTTTCATTAGAGCAGATTATCATGCTAGATAAGGTGCAGAAACGGAAACCACTTGCTGATGAAGATATTAAATATCTGAAAGGACTTGGCTTAATAGAGGGAAGAAAACCTAACTATGTTATCTCCGCCAAAGTAACTGCGTCACTGTCCAATGAAGAATTAAAGGTACATTATATTAAACAGAGGGGGCTTGATGATGAACACTACAAGAAACTTATTGTCGAATATCTAAAGAAGTTTGGGGAGTCACCAAGGAAAAATATTGATAAGCTTCTCAGGGATAAATTGCCGGACATATTGACTGAATCCCAAAAGAAAAACAAAGTTACTAATTTGCTTTCAGCATTAAGAATCAAGGGGATAATTCGAAACAAGGGCTATTCTAAGTGGTTTCTTGTTTAAAAGAGTTTTAAAAGAGTTTTAAAAGAGTTTTAAGTATTAATCTTGAAATTTCAAGCGGTTACGACTGAGTACAATTAGAAAAATTATTAGATTTTCTTATGTAATTGTTATATGGAAGATATTGGGTAATTACGATAATGGGTTCCAATAGCATAGGATTTTTATTAGAAGTCTATTAGAAAAAAGTTTAGAAAATTAAGTATTAACAAACAGTTATGACCTTTAATAATATCCATACTGAATCAACTTTTGAATCCGCAATTTTCGGATATCTAACCTCCAATGGCTGGCATCTCTGCAACTCATTGGATTTCAACCGTGATTTGGCATTTGATAAGAATGATTATGTAGAGATAGGTTTTAAACCTGTCTCTCAGAGGATAATAAATGAAGATTGAATACGACCCTGAAAGAGACCTTCTCTATATATATTTTGGAGAGCCAGAGAAAAAAGTCAGCAGAAACTGTAACAATAAAACCAGGAGTCCATGCCGATTTTGACAAGGATGGAAAACTAATTGGAATAGAGGTTATAGATGCCTCAGAAATAATAGGTAAAAAAATTGAGTTTACAATACCGGAAGTTGGAGTTGTGTAAATAATTAAAATAAAAAAAATTTTAGGAGGTGTTTTATGGGTAGCACAGGAATTAAATTAGAAAAAGCTGAAGAGCAAGTATTAGATAAGATGGTTGAATCAGGGCTTTTTTCAACTAAAGACGAGGCAGCAAGGGCTGCAATTGTTAAATATGCATATGACCTTGGAATCTTCAGCCCTGCTATGCTATGGGGCAAAATAACCAAACATAAGAGAAGAAAAATCACTCCTGAACAATTAAAGAAAGATCTTGAGGCTATAGAAAATGAGGTATAGGGTTTTTCTTGATACCAATGTCTTTATTTATGCCTACGAGTTTCACAAAAGCAATTCTAACAAGATAATAGACCTCTTGAATAAAGGGCAGATTGAAGCAGTAATATCTGAAAGAGTATTGAAAGAAGTTATGGCATATTTTAAAAAGTTCTATGACAAAGATATGGCCGCAACCTTCAGGGATTATTTGTTAAGAACCTGTACTGTTGTTTTCTCGACAGACCTTAAAAAAGAGATAAAACTTTACAAAAATCAGATTAAAGATAAAGACCTTGAACAGTTGGCAACTGTTAAAAAACTTGGTATTAAATTTCTGGTGTCTTATGATAGGGATTTTGAAAATTTTGAAGAATATATAATACCTAAGACATTCATAAAACAATTGGGATTAAACCCAGGCAAGCCAGAATATTGATGAAAAAATCATCTATTACCGAAAAAAATTTTGAAGTTGAACACGTCACAAAGACCCTAGTTAATAATGGATATCTTGAACGTCTACCAGATGATTACAACCAAGAACTCCTTCTTGACCAGGAAATTCTTTTAAATTTTGTTAAAAACACCCAGCCCGATGAGTGGGAAAAGCTTCAAGAACAGTATCCAAGTAATACAGAGAATGTCTTCTTAAAGCGTATATCTAATGAGATCGGAAAGCGCGGAACATTAGATGTTTTGCGAAATGGTGTTAAAGACAGGGGTGCTAAATTTGAACTTGCATATTTTAAGCCCGTAAGCGGACTTAATCCCGAACACGAAAAGCTCTATAAGCAAAACAAGTTTAGTGTAATTCGTCAACTCCCTTTCAGCCAGAAATACCAGAAAACACTTGATGTCTCAATCTTCCTGAACGGCATTCCAATCATAACTTCTGAATTAAAGAATCATTTTACCGGCCAGGATTATACAGACGCCATTAAACAGTATAAATATACTAGAGACCCTAAAGAACCATTTTTAAAACGTTGTTTCGCTCATTTTGCGGTTGATAATGATAAGGCATACTTTACAACTAAACTTGAGGGAGAAATCACACAATTTCTACCCTTCAACAAGGATATCGCAAATCCTGTAGATAAACGAGGCTTTAAGGTTGCTTATTTCTACCATGACATCTGGCATCCTGACAGCCTTCTTGAGATTATCTCTCATTACATCCAGATAGTAGAGAAAAAAGATCCAAAGACAAGAAGTAAATCTAAAAAGTTAATCTTTCCAAGATTCCATCAATTGGTTTCTGTGAGAAGCCTTATAGATTCAGCCAAGAATTCAGGCACAGGGAAGCACTATCTCATTCAGCACAGCGCAGGCAGTGGCAAGACCTTTACGATATCCTGGCTTGCCCATCAGTTATCTCAGATTCATAATCAGAATGATCAGAGGGTTTTTGATAATGTAATTGTCATCTCAGATAGAAAAGTTATTGACAAACAGCTTAAGGATGCAGTTAAGGAGTTTGAGAAAACCCTGGGTGTTGTCTTATGTACTAAAAAATCTAAGGATCTTAAAGAAGGATTAGAGACCGGAAAGCAAATTATTGTTACCACAATTCAAAAATTTCCATTTGTAGTTGAAGAGATAGAAAAGTTAAAAGGAAAAAAATTCGCTGTTATCATTGATGAAGCTCATTCCAGTCAGGGTGGAGAAAGCATGACAAAAGTGAAAAAGACCCTTAGTTTCACTTCTTTAGAGGAAGCTGAGGAGAAAGACGAAGAAGACAGAGATATTGAAGACCAGATTTTAGAAGATATGAAAGCTCGGGGTAAGTTGTCGAATGTCAGCTTTTTTGCCTTTACTGCAACACCTAAGCAACAGACTCTTGAACTCTTCGGATCGAAACAGCCAGATGGTAGTTACCAGGCATTTTCCCTGTATTCAATGATGCAGGCAATTGAAGAAGGATTTATCCTTGATGTGCTGGAAAATTATATGACTTACAAAACATATTTCAAACTGGTAAAAATGATAGAAGACGATCCTGAATATGAAAAAAGAAAAGCAACAGCAGTACTTAAAAGATATGTAGATATTCATGAACATGCAATAAAAAAGAAAACAGAGATCATGCTTGATCATTTTTACAGGAAAGTAAAAGGGAAGATAAATGGAAAAGCGAAAGCCATGGTTGTGACAAGGTCAAGGCTTCATGCTGTTCGATACAAACAGGAATTTGAGCGGCAGTTAAAAGAAAAAGGAAGTAATGTAAAAGCTCTGGTTGCCTTTACTGGTACGATAAAAGATGATGGCCATGAATTTACTGAATCTAACATGAACGGTTTTCCTGAATCGCAGACAGTAAATAAATTTGATACAGATGAATATCGTATTATGATTGTTGCTTACAAGTTTCAGACAGGGTTTGACCAGGAACTTTTGCAGACAATGTATGTAGACAAGAAACTCCAAAAAGTCAACGCTGTGCAGACCCTGAGCAGGCTAAATCGTACATCTTCAGGGAAGGATGCCGTATACGTGCTTGATTTTGTCAATGAGACTGATGATATAAAGAAAGGATTCCAGCCATATTATGAAACAACTATACTTTCTGAGGGTACAGATCCAAACATTCTATATGAAATTGAACGTGATATATTGAGGTTCGACATTATTGACAAATCTGAAATTGACGTTTTCACTGAGTTCTGGCATTCGACAGAAGATCAGTCAAAATTACACCGAGTACTAGAGCCGGCTATTGATCGGTTCAAAGGATTATCCAAAGAAGATAAATTTACCTTTAAAGACAATTTGCGTAGATATACTAAAGCATACGGATTTATAACACAACTTGTGTCTTTCAAGGATGTTTCTCTGGAGAAGCTTTATCTTTATTGCCGTTTCCTTCTCAAAAAACTTCCTCTTGATAAAGATAGTTTGCCGCGCGAAGTAGTGGAGAGTATAGACATGGATAGATACAGGATTAAGCCAACATATAAAGGAGGAATAACGTTAGAGAAAAAAGAAGGTGAGCTTGCTCCTATGACTACTGATGAAAAGCAACCGCCTGTTTCAGAATTTGAGAAGCTGTCTGCAATTATTGCAAAAGTAAACGAGATTGGCAGCACTCATTTTAATGAAGATGACAAGGTAAAATTTACCAGGTTGGCAGATACGATATATGATGATGAATACTTTCAGGAAAGCATGAAAACAAATACAAAGTCAAATCTGAAACTCTTGTTCAAAAAGTTATTTGACAATGTAATGGCTGATATGTATGAAAGTGATTTTAATTTTTATAAGAAAATTGAAGAAAACCAAAGCGTTAAAGACTTAATCAAAGATAATCTTTTTGAAGATGTATTTAAACGTGCCAGAAAAGTGCAGCTATAAAAAAAAGACCGTATAGTCATAGATATCCCTGAGTCATCGTTCGGCTTCAGATGTCCAATTTATTCCTGCCATGTCTTAATTCTGTGTTTCATCTCATCATTACTTATTGTTCTATTTGCCTGCGAATCCTCCAAACCTCGTTCAATCTTTCGGGCAAAAGCCAACTCGCGAAGTATCTCATCGTAAGAACTATTATCGGGTTGCTCTTGAATAATCCTGGTCATCTGTTCTTTTGTCATTCTATTTCTTGAATGTACTTCTTAAGTTTTTTGTAAAACCCTTCATGAGTCTAAATTAAAAGGCTTCCCCAAACCCGCTTCTTTTTCTGCCTTGGCCTCTAAGATATCTCTAATAAACTCAAAAGGAAGATCCGGGTTATCTTCTCCAATTAATGCTATCTTCAGATAGTCTTCTAATTGATTTGAGAAATTTCTGTGCAACCTCTTAGCCCTGACCTCAATTCTCTTTTTGAGATCATCAGGTAATCTTATACATACTTGTGTCTTCATGTTTTTCACCTCCTGAGAGAAAGTGTATGACAATGGTATGCTAATGTCAAATTAATTTTATGAGCCTCACTTCTCAACTCCCTCCAGCTTCCCGCTCATAGTATTTACTATCTTACAATTCTCGTCGATTTCTTTTTTATTCAACATGCCAATTATAAATGAGTCCACAAAAGGCAGTGTATTTACGTGTTTTACCGCTTTTTTCGCATCATTTCTCAATACACCTTCAGCCAGTACCTTCATCCCTACAATTCCCTTGGACTGAGAATGTATGTTTTGAAGTGTATTTTCTACCTCTTTACGTTCATCATCAGGTATCAACTGCGAATCAGCTTTAGGACGAATGAGAGACAAAACTCTTTTGGGAAGGAGCTTCACACATTTCTTTAACCAATAAATCGACGCTAATTGATCATAAATCCCAAGACTATCAGTATCCATATTGAGACCGGCATAATTTATCCTTGCCCACACTACATCAATCTCTGGTATTTCTAAGACACATTTTAAGGCGCTTAAGCCATGAGAAGACAATCCTACTGTACGAGTCTTACCTTCTTCTTTAAGTTCTACCATTGCATTAAATGCACCTAATCTCTTTTGAAATTCGATTTTCGACCTCACTCCATGAAGCAAGCATACGTCAACATAATCAATGTTTAAGTCTTTAAGTGTAATATTGAAATCCCTGATTGTTTCCTTCTCATTAGCCGTTGTCAGTTTTGTAGCCAAAACAACATCCTTACGACTGACCTGTTTCAATGCTTCTTTGATGTGAGGATAGGTATTGTATTGAAATGCAGTATCCCAAAGATTTATACCACAATCGAAGGAATAAAGGAGAAGCTCTGCTAATTCATTTTTATCCATTAATGCCTGAGCACAGTGTCCGGAGGGAAGCCCCGTTCCAGTTCCTATCCCCAGTCGTGAAACCTCAATACCTGTTTTGCCAAGTTTAACTCTTCTCATAACTAATAATCATAGTTACTTGGTCTTAACCCTTCTTCCTGGAATAGGGCGAATTGATTTCTTCTGCTCCACCAAGCTCAGCAAGTCTTCTGCTACTTTCTCTAGCAGTCAATGCCTCTAAACCTAATCGCACTAAAGCAGTTTTTTCGGTAACACCTGTGAGCTTTGAAGCTTTTTCTAATATATTACCATCTATATTAAGTGTAGTTCTCATATACGTTAGTATGCATAAAATATGCATATATATCAAGAGAAATTGTAGCGAAGCACTATTCTATCTCTAACTTATTATTTATTTGACAATTAAACTCCTTTTGGCATAATCAGCATCATAAAGGAGGTGCTTTATACCAAAGAAAAGTCCATACGACATATGCCTTACACCTGAAGAAGAACGAGAACTATCTTATAGGGTAAAAAAATATACGTTACCGTATTTATGAACCAGTGTACTAAGTTAGATGTGGACACACGATATGAAATGTATGCTTTACTTCAGGAATTATGGCAAGAATTTCGACAAACTATTATACTTGTCACTCATGATTTACATGAAGCAATTTTATTAGGAACATGGATATAAAAAAACTGTGCTTGTCGTTAGTAGTATCTTGCATGCTCGCCTTCGCGAGTCTTTCGATCCTTTTCACAAATGTAGCTAATGCAATTGAGTTTAAGCCTTCAAGGAAGGATGTAAATGAGGCTGTGAAGTTTGGTGAGTTACACAGCGGCACCGATATACTCAAAACAGTACGGTTAAAGCAGGCTATTTATGGCAATTGGCCCAACTCCGATGGTGGATTTATCAAGAGCAAGCTCATAAGATTATCCGTTAGTGCAGCAATGAATGCACAAATGGATAAAAAGCTGACAGAAGAAGATATTAACGAGATTCTCAAATCTGATGAACTGGAAATACTCGGCAACGCAAGGGAAGAACTCGGCGCTTTCCCGAAGAAAATTTCCATCAAGTTAAAACAGGGCGATAAGGTTATAAAGCCAAAGGAAATGAGGCCGGGCATAATGAGGAGGGAAAACTGGACGAGTGTATACGCCGTCTTCCCCTACTCCAGCATAGACCCGATGGCAAAGACAAAAATCACATTCAGGGTTAATTCACACGAAAGGGAATACGAATTAGACTTTTCCAAAATCAAATAACCTACATTCCGCAGGTTCGGGATAGTTAATTCAGAATTTTAATTTATTATATTACAACAAGTTAACTTTCCACAAGGTTTTCTTTATCATTCATATTTTAAAGTTTTCAATTTTATCACAGTCTTTA
>MAYW01000125.1 GCA_001723765.1 Candidatus Scalindua rubra | reverse complement strand
TCCGCATGTATAATTCAAACAGATGGACTTAATATCTATGAGTCACTGAGCAGTTTAGTTAAAGAGCATAAGAAGCTTATCATAAAAACAGGGGCTGCTCCATTGCCGTGGGTACATACTATAATATCTAATGCTAAAGCATTTGTCAGTGGTACTTTTCATGGTCTTGATCCAAAACATTTTCAAGCTTATTTGGACGAATTCTCTTATCGCTTTAACAGAAGGTTTTGGGAGGGGCAACTTTTTAATCGATTACTGGCTGCTTGCCTAGGTTGCCCTCCAACGACCTATGGTGAGCTAACTCAATAGTCATAATAAAAATTGAAAAATTATAGTTTTTATGGCCTCGTTTTCTATAAGTCAATTAAATAGGTATGGTGTTTCCCGATTTTGACTTTATTAACTTGTTGAAAACTTCGGCACCGCTAAATAGAATTAAACCCATAATTTGAAGCCACGCAAATAATCCATTCCACCATTTTCTGTTGTTCGTCAATTGCTTCATCTTATCTTCATTGTCATGCCATTCTTTGTGTGCTTGTGCAATCCGTTGGAAGGCAGCTTCTTGATTTTCTTTCCAGATTTTTTCTACATGGTCTAATTTGCGAGATACATCTAGGCTATTGTCATTTTGAATAACCTTTATTTTTTCTTCCGTTTTGCTCCTTATTGACTCAGCATTGGTACCTCCAAGAAAATAGGCCCATTGTTTAGCTAAATCAATCGTTTGATTCAGAGCTCTTTTCCTTATTTCTTCAGCAGTTTTTATATCATTTTTTAGAAGAATAAATTGATTAGCTTCAAATAGTTCAATCCTTCTACGGGTGAATTGTTCTCCATAAGACAATGTAGCGAGTGTTGACATAATTCTGCTATCTTTAAAAGATACTATCTCGTTATCAATTGCAGATATTTTTCTTATCTGATGTTGGAATTACAACTGTCGCGATACAGGTGGCACAAACTACCAATAGAAAACCAATAATTTTGATTACATCAATAAAATTGAGTGATGACATTAAATTCTACCGTTAAATTTTGTTGATCTTATTAAATATGTACAACAAGTTCTTCTACAATTTCTGTATAGTAACGGATTTTATAGTATATATGAATTGTTTCAAGTGTATTCTTAATAGTAACCTAGCTGTATAGTATTTTTTATGTAAAGTTATCCTGATCTGTTAATCATAGGGTGTGTGTGAGGAGCTGAATACTCTCCCTTACCAGATTAGTCAGTACCCAATTGAGCGATTTTATATTACATACCATTGTAGCCGCTGGCTTTAGCCTGCGTTTTTCAACATTTGATGGGTTCACGTAAGTTACGCAACCTCAAGGCATCGGCGTGAGCTCAGCCGAACGGTTGCGGCTACAAAATCGCTCAATTTAGGTTCAATAAAAGTGTGTAATGACATACTTTTGTGCTATTACACATTTTTTTTTGATGATGTAACTGGTAGTTATTCAACAAATAATAGAGTCACGGAGTAACGGGAATAAAGTCACACGGAACTAATTATTTCTTTGCTATTAATAAAGTCTTCAAATGTTAAGAACTGAATTGAGCATGATTGAAAGGTCACTGTTTCTGAAAATAGTTCGTTGATAACAAAGGCGTGTTTGACCTTTGTATAACGGTTTAAAAATCTTTTTAAACCGTTGGGAATCTCTGCTTTTGCTAGCCTGCTTTTGACTTCAATCGGTATAGGTTTGCGGTCTTTGAGGAGGATAAAATCAACTTCACCACCGTCTTTGGTACGCCAGAACTTAATTTCCATGTTTGGTTCAAGCCACTGATTGAGATGGAGAAAAACAAAGCTTTCCAGAAGTGTTCCCTTGTCTGGCCGATTGTTAACATCAGAGAAATCCTTCAGTATAGTATTGCGGATTCCCGTATCATAAAGATAGGTTTTACAGGATTTTTTTAGTTCATTGCCTAAATTGTTAGAAAAACTATAAATTCTGTAATTCACATATGTTTCCTCGAGGATGTCCAGATAACGCTGGATTGCCTTGACGCTCATGTTGATTTTGTTGGAAATACTTGTCAAAGAAATGGTGGATCCCTGATTTTCTGCTAACAGATAAAGCAGGTGATTGAATGCCCGAATGTTTTCCTCTTTAACGAGTGATTTAATATCTTTAAGGATGTAGCTTCCTAAAATCTCGTTGAGGATTTGTTGTTTGCGTTGTTCGGCATCTGTATGTGTCAGTCCGGGCAGTCCTCCGTATTGTAAATAGGTAGGAAGTGGAAAGTTCTTGTTATGTGCTGTGATCTCGACCATTTGAAGGGGAAAAATGCGAAACAAGAATCTTCGTCCGGCCAGGCTCTCTTTTAAATGTTTATGGATTTCCATGGATGAAGAACCCGAACAGATAATCTTGATTTTCTTTTTTGCATCGTAGATAGCTTTGAAAATTTTTGAGGCATTTTGCAAGTAGTGAAATTCGTCAATAAAGATAATTTGTCCTGATTCAGTCAGCAGTTGGATGATTTCGGCTGCAGAACGGTTGAATTGGGCAAGAACCTGAGGCTGTTCCAAATCATAAAAGCAGGTTTTAAAATTCTGCCTTTTGGCGTATTTTTCCAATTGATGAAGAAGGGTTGTCTTTCCCACCTGCCTGGGACCCAGGAGTATATTGATTTCCGGTTCGCAAATTTCCTTCTTTAACTTATTAAAAATACATCGTTTAATTATCATATTGACCAATATAACCTATTGGGTAATAAAAGTCAAATCATTAACAGACAGAGAAATAATACCTCTTAAGAAAGCAGGAATTACAGGAAGAGTTCAAAATCCAAGGATTTGTTTTGTATATTTTTTTCTGAGTTTCCTGCATTCCTTAGCGGACAAAATCTTCTGCAAGTTTCCAATTGCAGGTGTAATTTCTAATAGTGAACTGCTAGCCAGATGGTTTCTCCTTCGGGATCAGCCCATTCTACTCTATGCTTCTTGTGAGCGGGTATGTTGATATAGTCACCAGGTTTCATGCTAAGAACTTCATTATTACCTTCGATTAACAAACCAGCGCTTCCCTTCAGCAAGATCACCCATTCGTCTACGTCCTGATCATACCATTTTCCTTTATCGGTTGATTGCCCGCTGGATATAATCCGCTCAATCTTGAATTGATGTGTCTTTATGATTGTTTCGAATATTTCCTCCGGGGTTTGTTCTTGTATGCCCGAAAATATGTTCTTTACATCCATTGCCATTTATTAATGTAGAGTGGATTAAGGCCGATAGGACGAATCCACATGTAGATAGATAATTGGATATGGATAATGGTTTTTGTCATGGACGGATGTGGGTTCGCTATCGCTTAACCCACCCTACTTTTGAATTTTTTGTGACTTCATTTATGATTAATTTCCATTTTAAATCTTTTGGAGTTAAGGTCACGCCTTTCGCATTTTATTATATCTGTAGCGGAGGTTTTCAGACCTCCACCCCTGTTAGATAATTCCTTAATATCTAACAGGGGAATCAGTTTTAATGTAAACGTTCAAATAACTATTTTTGCTTACCAGACCCATGGAGGTGGAAACCAGGTTTCCGCTACACCCCGTTAAGCGGGGTACAGTTGGTGATCGTAGTCCGTCTAGATAGAGTTTATATTATCCGGAATACTGAGCCAATTCTAATAAGATTCTATCCGGTCCCCAAAAGTAAACCAGTTGCTTGCCAGTCTTGGGATAAGTATGAATTGAACTGATGAATTTAATACCTTTATTTTTTAAGTTATGAACTACCTCTTCGATATTTTCTACCTCAAACGCAATATGGCGAAATCCAATCTGATTTGCCTTATCCATATTTGGATCTCGTTCAGATGGTGGAGAGCCGTACTCAATTAATTCCAGGTTTGTGTCTGTACCCGGTAATGCTAGTGTTACATATCTGGATTTAACATTCTGAAGCCTAACTATAGAAGATATCCACTCTCCTGACAGTTCGGACTCGTCGCCTACTGAAAAACCAAGCTGAATAAAAAATGCCTTTGCTTCTTCGAGATTGCTGACAACTACATTCACATGATTGATCTTTTTTAACATCATATATTCCAGAGTATGCCATTTATGTCTGTTCGGTGCAATACGTATTATAACACCATAAAATCTTCTTTTCCCCATTTACATGAGGACAAGCTTTAGGCGCTTAAAGCGCCAAAACGACCAACATGTTGTCGCTGTTTTGTAGGTTGTTAATTATAAAATGCTTAAACTGAAAATTTCAGATTAAATTACTAATTCTCACACAAAGATACAATCGGAATTCTGATTGCGGAACAGAAAACAGGAAAAAAGAAATTCTCACGCAAAGCCGCTAAGTTCGCTAAGAAAAAAAATATTCCTCAAGCTAAAACCCCTTTGCGTTCTTGGCGTCTTGGCGTGATTATTGTTTTTAATTTGGCTTCGGCGTGAGCTCAGCCGAACGGTTGCGGCTATGCCGCACTATGAGTATTTAATGTATAATCTGGATCGCCCATGATCCTGTATTACGGAAGTTAAGTAAGGAGAGGGATTTCCTCCCTTTCGGGAGGATTCCAGATATAGTGGGGGGGCATTGCCCTTCGATAAGCTCAGGGCGGTGAGTTTGCCGAATCCGCCCACCATTATTTTATTGGATCTCCTTCCCTATGGAAAATGCCTTTCCAAGAGTTTTTCCAACTCCGTGATATGTACGGATTTCAGGAGCGTAAAGAATTGGCATCACTTTATCAATATCAGGAAGCCCTTTTTCCCCAAGTACAGATTCATCGGCCTTTACGTCAATAATCTCACCAATAAACTGAGTGTGTAATCCAATTTCAATGTTATGGGTCATCTTGCACTCTAGGATTAAGGGAAATTCTTTCACATAAGGGGCATCGACCAGGTCACTCTTTACGGGAGTAAGTCCGGTAGCGGCAAATTTATCTGTCTTTTTCCCTGTGGCAATCCCAAAATAATCAGCCTCTTTAACATGCTTTTCAGAAGGAATATTTACGGTAAAGGCTTTTCGCTTCATAATATTGCCGTAAGAATAGGTAGCTTTTCTCAGAGATATATTGACACACTGAGGCTTAGAACAGCAAATCCCACCCCAGGCCACAGTCATCACATTAGGTTTTTCTTCTCTATCATATGTTCCCACAACCCAGACAGGTGTAGGGAAGGCTAAGGTCTTTGCTCCTAAAGATTTCATCATGAATTTATCTCCTTTTTGTATTGTTGAGGCTCATTGTATTTATAAACTATTTCGATTCCTGCCTCCTCAAACATCTTTTCAGATTCTTCTCCCTGGTGATATTTTCGTTCACAGACAACTCTTGTAATTCCACAATTGATAAGAAGCATCGCACATGTCCTGCACGGAGTCATTCTGGTATAGATGGTAGCACCTGAGATTGAAACACCGATCTTTGCTGCCTGGCAAATAGCATTCTGTTCAGCATGGACAGTACGCATGCAGTGTTCGGTGACCTCACCATCTTCATGAGTTACCTTCTTGATCTGGTGTCCCACTTCGTCACAATGTGGAAAACCGGTAGGCGAACCTACATATCCAGAGACTATGAGTTGCCTATCCTTTGCGATTACGCAGCCGCTTTTACCACGGTCACACGTTGCTCTTTTTGAAATGGCATTTGCCACCTCCATAAAGTAGTCGTCCCATGATGGTCGTGAGTCGTTATCTTTAATCTTATTATGGTGTGTCATTAAATAATCTCCCTAAATCCCCCTTTGTCCCCCTTTTCTAAAGGGGGGATATAATGGGATTTTAAAGTAGGACAAAGGGGGATTTATTTTATTGGTTTATTATTATTCCGAATCGGCTTCCCATGTCTTTTCTAAATATTGATCTCTGCCTGATCCATATTTGTACAACTTATATCTGACAGAGTTTTTCTCGTAGTATTTTTGATGGTACTCTTCAGCTTTGTAAAATGTTGAGGCTGGAGTGATTTCGGTAACAATTGGCTTATCATATTTGTCTAATTTTTCCAGAGCATCTTTAGATGCTTCGGCTATACGTTTCTGTTCTTCGTTATGGTAGAAAATGGTCGTTCTATATTGCGTCCCAACATCAGAAAATTGCTTGTTGAGTGTGGTAGGGTTGATGTTTCTCCAGAAGACATCCAGTAACTCAGAGTAGGTAATTAGTGAAGGATCGTATTGTATCTCAATGGCCTCTGCATGACCGGTCTTACCTGAACATACTTCTTCGTATGTAGGATTAAGCTTATGACCACCAGTATAACCTACGACGGTTGATACAACTCCCATTAATTCATCAAAAGGATGTTGCATACACCAGAAACAACCACCGGCAAAAATAGCCTTCTCCAGTTTTTTATTATTCATGTTTGAACCTTTGCTTTCATTATCAGCATGTACCATACTTATTTGAATTAAAGTGAAAAGACATAGAAGAATAATTAAGATTTTTTTCATGACATTTCCTCTTAAATCTAAATTGTGCAATTAAAATACAAATTCATATAGAGAAATTACCATATATTGGTGTTAATTGTAAATTAATTTGTTTTTGTTGAGGACAGCTTTTCTAAATTAATTACGAATATGCCTTCTTCAGATACTTGAATCGGCGTGTTAACCTGCCATTTTGAGTAACTACAGCGTTACGAATAGCACTGGATAATGCGTGATGATTGGTAACGTCAGTAATTCCATGAGCGGCGATTTGATACACAAAATCCCGGACATGTTCGGCAAATTCTATTGAGGATTCTTTAGGAAATTCACAGGGCAAATTATCAGTGGCCATCACAGCAATTCCACTATGGGACAAATCACTGCTAATCTTTTTTGAAACAGGGTCATAAACGAAAGCTGGCTCTGATGCCGTAGTTACTCTTTTCGTAATTTCTATTGTCCCCTTAATATCACAGGATAGATCACCAATCACTGATAAACGCAAACCAGGCCTAGTACGGCAAAGTTTCCGAAGCATTGTCTCCGATAGGAGTCGCGGATAACGTTTATCCCAGTAGCTGGCATTAACGATTATATTGAGAAGTGGCAGATGTGTTTCCAAATTTGATTCAAATCCATCTGGATGTTTAAGATATTCTTCAAAATAAAAGTTTTTTCCCTTTTTAGACCTGAGTTTTTCTTCCCGTTGAAAAACCAGCTTGTAAATTGTTTTTTTGTGGGCGGTACAGTTTCGCGTCAAAAGTTTTACATCCTTCGGATGAATATCAACAGCACCCATATGGTCAAGAACCTCCTGTGCTCCTTGTGATACATTCCCATGTCCCAAAATCCCGATTACAAAAGGAACTATTCTTTTATCTAAACCTTTTCTTTTTATTTTGCCTGCCACATGATCAAGAGCAATCCTGGCAGAACCATAATTACCGTAATGAAATGCACTTTTCAAATCTGAGAATGGATTAGAAATTACCTGTAGTTTTAATTTCTGGCCAAACACATGCAGCGTATCAATCATTCCGCATATACCTGCATATCTCCCAAAATAAACCAGTCTCTCTCCAAGAGAACCCGTTATATGTTCATAATCAATGAGTGTGATCTTCTTTTTTAGAAATGCAGCGAGAAGATTCCGGTTGTATTCCTGTCCCTTGGTGGTGTGAGAGAATACCATGTAGACACTATTGGGTATCAGCGAGTCGATAGGGGGTTCCTTTATGCCTATAAGGAGATTGGCCTTTTGAAATTTTGTGACAATTTTAGCTCCGGAGCGCCGGTATTGAGAGTCTTTATAAATTCGCAGTGGACTGGAAGCGACTTCAACCTTAATCTTTTTTTTGACCAGCCATGCAACATCCCTGGGTCTTAAGGGGGCCCTTCGCTCCCAAATATTTTTAGATTCAGGCAAAATACCGACTACAAGGCTCTTTCTCATTTCTTAATAGTCCTCTCTCTGCTTTACTTTATTGCTCGCATCTTATCTTATCATTCAAATCGTCCGTGTCCATTTTACCTGCTTACTCTAATTTGTTTCAGTTGCCGAAAGCCCAAACACCCAAAAATGTCATTCTGAACCAGGTCCTGAATTAAATTCAGGATCTCCGATTTCAGAATCTATGTATATCAAGATGTTAAGAGACCCTGAAACGAGTTCAGGGTGACAATATAGTGTTTCCGCAACAGAAACTATTTAATTTAATAAGTGCTTGTTCCTGTTTACCTTAAATGGGTTCTTATAGCAAGGTAAAAAAATTGCCATGTTCTCTGGAAAAAAGGGGCTTTATATGATATATTATATTTAAAGGAATTGAGAGAGTATGTGAGGTTAAATGTTCCTCAGGATACAAAAGATATGTGTGTTTGTGTATAGTTTATGTATCTTTAGTTTGATCTTAGTTCCTCTCCAATGGTTCTTTGAAATTAACAGTAACATTAAAATAAGACCCGTGCAGCACATTTCAATAATTATAAAAAATATAAAGGGCGACGAAGTCTTTGAAATGTTACTGTTTTATATATAAGTACCATTAACCTGAAAGAAAGAGGTGTAATACGACAGTTAAAGAGGTAAAGAATGATTTGTGGAGCATTAAAAACCCTGCGTTTAAAAGCGGAGGGGTGTGATAAGAAAGTATCAAACACTCAGTCTATTGGACGAGTGTGGAATTTTAAAGAATAGCCTGATGCGTCAACATGACTCATCAGGCTATTACTATTTATCAGCGTAAATTTTTCACTACTAAACATTGATGGCAGAATCTCTACTCAAAAAAATGGGATTAAATCTAAATGTAAAATGGGATAAATATCGCCATTTGACACAATATTCTAATATTATTACTTCTCACCAGTTAGGCAATAGTTTCGATAAGTTTTTCTTCTAAAATTGTCGAGTGTCGAGATGCGACCCCTTTCTAGACTTTACCTTTCTCCTGAACATAAATAGCGAATTCAAGAAATGAGAGGTCAACGAAAATTAAATTTCCTCTAATATACACCTCCTTGTTTGTGGAGCTAAAATATTTTTGAGTGCTTGAAGATGTGACTATGGATGATGAGGAAATAACTTCTTCAATTTCCTTTACAAGAGTAGAAATCATTTAATAAGAGGTTTGAGAGCGTTTTTGGTATTTGTCCAGCTTGAAAGGAGTTTGTGAAAGGCATACCAGTCAAAAAAGTCCTGCTTATCACCAGTTTTGCCTTTTTCAAACTTTTTCAGAAATGACGCAGTTGTCATCTTGTATTTTTTTTCCAGTATTTTTATTTCCCTTTTATAGAAACTTATGGTCCTGGAACAGATCTTATACTCTCTTTCAAGAGATTCTTTTATTTCCACGTTAATGGTCATATGGCTTTACCTCTACATCAAAATATAACGTAAAAAACACTAGATTGTCAAAAGGAAAAAAATATGATTGCTCAATATCAAGTAAATATCTTATGAATATTATTAACTATTTAACACCTTTCTCACAAAACCATCATATTCATCAAGTTTCTTTTTTGCTTCATCATATCCGACTTGTAATTTGTGCATGACGATGGCTGTCTTTACGTTGCCATTTGCCTTGTTTAAGAGTTTGTTGGCAGAGTCTCTGTCAAGGTCTGTAACAGTCATTATGATCCTTTCTGCCCGGTCTTTGAGTTTTTCATTTTTTACCTGAAGGTCAACCATGAGGTTTTCATAAACCTTGCCCATCTTTATCATTGATGCAGTCGTAAGTGTGTTCAGTATGAGCTTTGTTGCTGTGCCGGCCTTCATGCGTGTAGAACCAGTTATTACCTCCGGACCTGATATTGGTCTGATAATAACGTCAACTTCCTCAGAAGGATCTGTATCAGGGTTGCAACACAGAAATATGGTAGTTGAACCAATTCTATTTGCCTGAACTAGAGCTCCATGAACGAATGGTGTAGTGCCTCCTGTGGCTATGCCGACAATTGTGTCTTCAGGTTTTATGCTACTGTTTCTTATTGCCAGTTCTCCATCCTCATGTCTATCCTCGGCTCCTTCTATTGATCTTGTAAGTGCATCCTTTCCTCCTGCTATTATACCTCTAACTAATTCAGGATCAGTTCCAAAGGTGGGGGGGCACTCAGAGGCATCGAGTACGCCCAGTCTTCCGCTTGTCCCCGCTCCAACGTAAAATAACCGTCCTCCTTTTTTGAATGATGCGACTATCAAGTCAACGGCCTTTGTGATGTTTTGGCGTTCATTGTGTACGGCAGCGATTACGCTTGAATCCTCGGCATTGATAATATCCACGATTTCCGAGGTGGACTTGCAGTCGATTTCTACTGATTTTGGATTCCTTTGTTCGGTAATGAGTTTTGAACGATCTTTCATTGTTGCAATTGTAATTTTAGCCATTTCGGTATTCTCTTTTATGTGTTTATACTCTTCGTGCCTGAGCATTAACGAATTAAATATCATCAAAGTTATGTATTGTCAATGTCTTTATGCACGTTAAAAACTGATTTGTAGTTGGAAAGTATTTTGGTATTATTAAGTGTAATTTTTATTGCCGAATCTACTACGAAAGATCAGAGAAAATAAGTCTAATAACCACCCCTATTTCCCCTCCTTCGCAAGGAGGGGATGAAGGGGAGGTGTTTTATTTAATATCAAGAACTATATATAAATGATTGTGAAAGAAAATACAAAATTATCCAAGAAATTAGAGGCTATTCCTACCAACATGGGTGTGTATCTAATGAAGGATTCTAAGAATGAGGTCATTTATGTCGGCAAGGCAAAAAACCTTAAAAACCGTGTCAGAAGTTACTTTCAGAGCTCGGGTGACGAACGGTTGTTTGTAAGCTTCCTCGTAAAGAGGATTGCAGATATTGATTTTGTTTTGACCGATACAGAGAAAGAGGCTCTCATTCTTGAAAACAATCTGATTAAACAATTCAAACCTCGATTTAACATCAACCTCCGTGATGACAAAACATTTGTATCCATCAAACTGGATTTGAATCAGAAGTTTCCTTATCCGGTTATTGTCAGGCAGATAGAGTCTTCTTCCCACCAGGGTAAGGGGACAGGCAAGAAAAACGGTGTCTTATATTTTGGGCCTTATTCTTCTGCAAGGGCAGTGCGTGAAACCTTGGGGTATGTAAATAGTTTGTTTCCTATTAGAAAATGTTCAAACAATGTCTTTAAAAGCAGGGTGAGACCATGCCTGTATTACCAGATAGGAAAATGCGTGGGTCCGTGTTGTGATCTGGTTGACGAAAAAACCTATAAAGAGTTACTAAATGAGGTTATCCTTGTTCTAAAAGGTAAAAACGAGGAGTTGTTGGAAGTCTTAAGAAAAAAGATGAATGAGGCCTCAAAAGCGCAGAAATATGAAAAGGCTGCAAAGTTCAGGGATCGAATAATGGCGATAGAGAAGACTGTAGAGAAACAAAAGATTAGCACGATGGAGGTTGTAGACAGAGACGTGTTTGGTTATTACGGGGAAGGGAATAGTGTACAGATTCAGGCTATGTTTATACGGGGTGGCAACCTTGAGGATATTGCATCGTATAGATTCTCAACCATGAATAACACAGTAAACAATGTCTTTCGTTCCTTTCTTAATCAGTTTTATATTCATACAAGATTTATTCCGGATGAGATAGTGATGCCTGTTGAAAGTGAGGATAAGGAAATATTGGAAGAACTGTTAAGTGAGAAAAAGGGGCACAAGATTAAGGTTGTATGTCCAAAACGAGGTGAGAAACATAAGTTGCTGGAAATGGCGATAAAGAATGCTGAAAATGCATTTAAAATTCGCCAGGGAACGGGTGAAGATATTGAATCTGTTATGGTTTCTTTAAAGAAACACTTAGGTTTGACAAACATTCCGAAGAGGATGGAATGTTTTGATATATCCAATATCAGGGGAAAGCAGGCGGTAGGGTCCATGGTTACGTTCGAAAATGGTAAGCCCGTAAAGAGTAGATACAAAAGATACAAGGTTAAAACGGTGTCACAATCCGATGATTACGCAATGATGTACGAGGTGTTAACCAGAAGATATTCAAGGGCATTCAGGGAAGATGATTTCCCTGACATTACGATTATGGATGGCGGGAAGGGGCAATTAGGCATAGCCAGAAGGGTGTTTGATGAGCTTGGCACTGACAGGGTGGATATTATCGCCCTTGCTAAGAGTAAGAGAAAAGATACCAGGGGTGCCGATGCAAAGCAAAAGATGGATGAACGTGTTTTTGTATGTGACAAGGCCAGTCCGATTGTGTTAAATCAGGAATCTTCTGAGTTAAGACTTTTGGTAAATATTCGTGATGAGGCACATCGTTTTGCATTGGCGTATCACAAGAAATTGAGGAAGAAACAATATTATGAATCACCCCTTGATAGGATATCGGGTATTGGAAAAGTTAAGAAGAAAGACTTATTAAAGCATTTTGGAGACATGCAGAAGATACGGAATGCTTCATTAGATGAGTTGGAGAATGTAAAAAGTATTACTTCTAAGGATGCAAAGTCTATATACGACTATTTTCATTATAAAAGCTAACCACAGAAATACACAGAATCGCCCTGAAGATAGTAAACAGGTATAAGGCAAAATGGGGATCCCCCGCTTGCCTGCCGTGTAGGTAAGTCCTGCCGGACAGGTAGTATCTAGCATCGAGAATCGAGCATCTGTCTTGTACACCTGCGGGGTGTATTTGTTTTTCATGTGAGAAAACAATAATGAATGGTATTTTTGGTAATTTTTTAATGATTCTGTTGTTAGTATTTTTAACGGCTGGCAGTGGCTGTAGTACAATAATTAACTATTATGGTGGAAATTTTAAAGGAGAACCCTCTGAGATGTGGGACGCTATCTCAGGTAAGCACACAGATACCCTTATCAGGAAAGCCTTTGAGTTTAAAAAATATAATAAAGATGATATCGTTGATTATCATACCCATATATTTGGTATCGGACAAAACTTCAAAACATTTCAACTGTCACATCCATGTTGCCCTGAATTTAATAAAAAACATTTCTCCTGGAAGAATCCCAAAAAAAGACTTAAGGCTTTAGTGTATTTCAGCGCAATGAAGATAACTGATCTAACAAATGCAGACGTGCAATATGCCAGACGCCTTCTGGATATGGTTAAAAATTTTCCATATGGAAAATTTTGTATTTTTGCCATGGATGCTTATCACGATAAAACAGGCAAAATAAATTGTGATAGAACAGATTTGTATGTTCCAAATGATTATGTGTTGAAACTAGCCAGGTACCTTAATGATGAAATTGGTAAAGAACGTTTTATACCTGTAATTTCTATTCATCCTTTGAGGGAACACGCAGTAGAATTATTAGAGTATTACAGTAATCAAGGAGTAAAACACGTCAAATGGCTTCCTAATGCAATGAACATTGATCCTGCTAATTAC
>MAYW01000124.1 GCA_001723765.1 Candidatus Scalindua rubra | reverse complement strand
GTTCTTTATTAATAAGCATTTTGGTGGAATGTAACAAATTCTCTTTTTGGGATAGGTGAACTAACAATTCTCCAAACGTAAGAAAATATCAAAAAAAATGATTGCTAGCTTGAACTACCTGGTGAACTATTACGCCTGTTTTAAGCCCGTAGGCCCGGACTATTCTGTCTGGTTAACAAAAAAAACGTCCTTTCGGGACAAAAATGGCCACGCCGTGCACAAGTCCCGGAAAATGATAATAATGAACAAGAACCCATCCGGCCGCCTCGGTCTCCCTGATGAGTTGACTAAATGGAGAAGCATGTTGATGCCATTTCTTGGAAACCGACTGATTTCGCTCGACAATACAAAGTCGCCCTGAAGGTTTCGCCACTTTTAGCAGACGCTTCATGTAGTTGACGCGGTCGGGAAGATGGTGATAAACGTCGCTGATAAAGATCACATCGCAGGAATTTTCGGTCAGCTCAGGATCGTCTTCCCGGCACAAATAGGGGCGAATTTGGGGTATCGTGGCGAATGCCTTTTTCATCTGATCTACCAGGCTCTGGTTGATTTCCGCAGCGTGAACCGTTCCTTTGGCGCCAATTTTCTCTGCAAACAGCCTGGACCAACTTCCATTCCCAGCGCCAATGTCCAGAATGTGCTCTCCCGGACGAAGGTCTAGTACATCGACAATATATGGAAAACCGGCAGGCGGCCCTTCTTCGCTTTTGACCCGAAATTTACCGATATGAAAAAACGATGCCTTCTGGTCGTTGGGATCGGCAAAATTACTCGTCAAGGATGCCAACCAGAAAGAGACTCCCACAATTGCGACCAACACGTTGCGCGTTATTGTCGTAAGCCGCGTCCTTAAATCAAAAAAACCGGCAATACCTCCACCGCTTGTTCCTCTTCTGCTCTGCATATTATGCTCTTTGTTTAGAACAGGTCCTATCGGAAATGTTTGAATTCATCAGCAATTAGCCCACTATGACTCCTTATTCATCCTCCCTGTTTCATTAACAAACTGTAGTATTTTCAAAGTGCTTTGAATTCAACAGAGTAACCGAAATTTTTTGGGTCAAAATAATCAAGAGGTCTTCCATCCAATTCGGCATAGGGATACATAAAATAATTTAAAGCTTCCCCATCTTGTGAAGGATAAAGATTAATACCTCTTCCGCCTCTTTTAAGTACTATTCTATACTCATCTACTGCTCCAAAAAAATACTCCCTATAGGGTTCTGCTTCCTTTAGATCAAGTTTTCTAACTAACATCGCCTTCCTTACATCAGCAGGGTCAACTTGTATCCATCCTGTACCGGGAAGATAAAATTCTGCCCAGCAATGATGTCCATTTGTCATATCCTCTTTTGACTTTTTCCCTAACCTTAGACCAAATACTTCTCTTGCCGGCACTCCCGCTGCTCTTGCAATAGCAACATATACCGAGCTTATATCAGCACATTTTCCACCACGTTTTGCTAATGTCTTTTCGACTATTCCAAGACCACAACCTCTTACTTCCGGATCTCTATAGATATTTTCAACAACCCAGTTGTAAATAGCTCTTGATTTCTCAAGAATACCCTCTTTGTTATTTGTAATCTGATTGGCAATTTCTTTTATCTTTCCATCTGTTGGCACCCAACAACTTGACTCAAGATATTTCTTTACTTCTTTTGGAACAGAAGCTTTTGTATGCTTAAAATCTTTTAATATTCTTTCCTTTGCCTTTACCTTAAAACTCATTGTTAGTTCCATTTTCTCTGATATATCATTCCATTCGGCAAATAGATAGGTGGCTTCACTTTTAGCTTCACGATAAACGGCTGAATTATTGAAGTTGCCTCCTACCGTTATATTATCAATACTTTGATATTCATCTGAAAGAGGGAATGGTAACCATAGTCTCGCCCTTTTTGACTCATTTTTGAAAGGTAAATTAATTTTAAAAGTGATAACCCCCTCCCTCTCCTTTGCATATACTAAACTTGCTATCAAAAGAAAGAAAACCAGCAAAACACTGATCTTTGCTTTCATTGTTGCCTCCTATTTATTTTTTGTTTTTTTACCCTATATTTTGTCTCAACAACAAGGAACTCCTTCTTCCGTACTGCAACTGTATGATGCGTTATTCGCATCATCAGGATTGAGTATGGTGAATTGTCCTGCATACGGAGGATTGCTTAACTTGGCCGCTGTATCTGTACAGACCTCGACAGATTCATTTCTGGGGAACAGATGGCCTTCTTCATCCGTTATTGCCTTGTACGGGCCATGATAGATTGCCTTCTGCCCAATGTAAACACAACCCTCTTTCTTTTCAAACTTATATCCACGCAATGTCACGGAATAGAATGAGTATCCCTTCACCTCTTTCCAGAATACCTTCGACAATGTTTGAAGCCCATAAAAACCGGCCTGTTCCAGATAAGCCATAAATTCATCTTCGGTTAATGCGCCGCTGATACATTCACCCCATAATTGCTTGTTTATTTTTAGATGGGGAGGTGTTTCCTCCTGAGAAACGATATCAGATATCACAATCCTGCCGTGGTCCTTCAGTATTCGCCACATTTCATTAAAAACAGCCTTTTTGTCAGGAGATAGATTGATGACACAATTCGACGTAATCAAATCAACCGTGCCATCATCAACAGGGATATCTTCTAAGAATCCTTTCCTAAACTCTACAATATCGTAGCCGAGATTCTTTGCCACCAGATGTTTGTTTTCGTTTGCAACCTTCAGCATCTCATCCGTCATATCAATCCCGTAAATCTTCCCCCTGGGGCCAACCTTTTTAGCGGCAATGAAACAGTCAATCCCTGCACCTGCTCCCAGATCGACCATGGTCTCTCCCTCTGAAACCTTTGCAATAATTGTCGGGCTTCCGCATCCATAAAATCTATCCAATACTTCCTGAGGAATATGACCAGTGTCTTCCTGAGTGTTCTTTGTCGGACAGCACAATTCTTCCTGAGGCTCTTCTGCCGCCTTGCCGTAAAACTCACGTACTATACTCCTTGGTTTATCAACGTCAAAAGAAAGAACGCAATTTGAATGGAGAGTATGAACTGATTTCGGATTTCGGATTTCGGATTTCAGATTTTCCATTTCGCAATCCGCAATCTGCAATCCGCAATTGAGAGCGCCTTCACCCATTGAGCGTAATACAACGGGAGCGCTGAATCCTGTTTTTCTATCCATCAGCTTCTTCCGGGCTTCGGCAAGCTCAAATATGACGTCCTTTACTAACTCCTTATGCAAATCACAATAAGGGTCCAGGGCATGTATGCCGACGTCTGCAGGAAATTTATCAGTCTCCAGCTTGAACCCGTTGTCAGAATAAAAGAAAGAATGTTCAATGTCCCCGCCTCCGCATATAAATTTTATATGACAGTCCCTGCACTTTTCCTTGTTCTGGAGTGTTGCGTTTCTGAATGCCTTGCTCATATTACTATTTTCCCAGATTTCCCCGAGCGTTTCCTCCAGGATGCTTCCGCATCTCAGGCCTTCATGGCCGGCAAATGAAGCAGATGGATAGACTTCACCGTTTGAATATACGCACATGCTATCGTAACAGGCATTTCCCAAATCATACCGCGTACCCCTGTTGCTGTTTGCCCTGAATTTGTATGAATCATGGTTATCAACCGAAATGCCCAATTTACTGGAAACAGCCTTTACTTTCCTTGCTATTTCAATCACCTTTTCTATCGGAGCAAAGAAATTACCGCCATTGTCGGTAACTCTGCCTCTCTTGTGAACCCACAGAAGATGGTGGGTCTTCAGGCCTAACAGCGCAAGCAGCTTTGTAATTTCCGGTATATCCTCAATATTGCTACTTGTAACTACCGTCGTTACTGTTGGAGAATACCCGATTTTAACGACATTCTTAATCCCCCGGACAATTTGATCAAAACTGTCCCTGCCCCTCAAAGGGTCGTTGATTTCTGGTTTTGAGCCATCAAGGCTTATCTGGATCTTTAAGAGTTCTTTATTAAATCCTTGTATCCTTTCTATGGTTTCACCTCTCAGGAGTATTCCATTCGTGAGTATTATGAGCTCAGACTCTTTATGGTTGCAGACATAATCAATAAGTTCAAAAATGTCTTTTCTCATAAATGGTTCTCCGCCGGTAAAGTAAAAGCGAGTTGTTCCCAATATCACGGCCTCATCAATAATCCTCTTAATGGTTTTTGTAGAAAGACCTTTATCTTCACTCGGAGATGAATTTACCAGGCAATGTGAGCATGTCAGATTGCATGAATTGTTTGTGTGTATCCACAACTCGTTGAGTTTGTTTGCATGAATAAAATTTGCACGACCTGTGTAATCGACCTTCTTTACAGGTTCTGATGTCAGGAACTTTGTCCTTATCAAGTCTTTTAGAAACGTATGAACCTCCAACCATGCTTTAGTGTAGTCCATGTCAAAATTGTTTGCATAGTTGCGCATCAGGTCCTTGACGTTTTTGCAATTCTTAATATCATTCATAATCTGACTGCCTCTTTTGTCAGTAATAATCCAGTTCGGCATTTCAGGGTCGAGAAACAGGTGGAGTGAGTCTTGTTCTATATGATAATAATCAGGTGCGTAAAAAACAGATTTTTCGTTTATTTCCATTTTAATTTCTACCTCCAATAAGATTTCTATTCAACCAGAAAGGGCGTAAAGCAAAGTTTTTCTTTACCAGCCATCCATAAATTAACAGACCATAAAAAGGAACGTATTCCGGCAGTTTTAACCAGTGTACTTCCTTCCATACCCATTCATTGTTATACAATATCAGTTTAGAAAATAATTCATGATTCATGAAATAATAGAATACAACAGTACCGGTCAAGATAAGCCATGCCCGGTTTTTATTGAAACAGAGAAAGGGTATAATCCATGTTAGATACCAGGGGTGTAATGTTGGTGTTAATATCAAAAAAGCTCCAACAGATAAAAATGCAAAATTTAAAACAGAATCATTAACCCCCCTAAATCCCCCTTTATCTCCCTTTAGAAAAGGGGGAACAACTCTTCCTCCTCCCCCTTTGGAAAAGGCGGACTGAGGGGAATTTTCATTACCATCTGTAATTAAAAGTTTTAAATTTTTTTTATATAAATATAAAAGCACAGATCCAAAAATCATAGACGTTATTATTTTAGATGCCAGGGGAGAGCCAATACATAAACAGAAAATCAGGAAATGAGCAGAATCATTGAAATGGTATTGGGTCCAAAAGTGAAATAGGGTCGAAAATAAGCCTTTACCGGCACCAACATATGGTAAATACAAAACTACTATGACCGAAAATAAGACTATAACATATTTAAATTTTTTACCCGGAATCAAGAAAGGGGCAATAATGATGAATATAAATTTGGATATTGCCGCCAGACCAATAGAAATGACAGATCTCAGATTCTTTCTAATTGCGTAAAGGTACAATGCGAGTATGACAAAGAATATCTGCAAAGAATCACAATGACCCCTTGCCGCAAAACTAATAAGGACTAACGGGCTCCATGCATATATCAACACATTAATTGAATCTTTTCCCATTACGCTTAAAAACCTCAATAATAAAAATATTGAAAGCACATCAAAAACCAAAAAGATAGACTTCATTGATATGAAGGAATGGGAGATAAAATCTGCTATAGCAAACGCCATTAATGTCAGTGGAGGATAGATTGTAGTCAGATGTTTATGGGTAATACCAGAAAAAAAATCATCCCTAAGATGTTCCAGATTTGAAGATTCTGGCGGGTGTGAGTAGGGATTGACCCAATTTAATTGTAACTTTCCTTCCCATAAATAACGATACATGTCGCCTGACGGAGTCATAGGTAAAAGTGTAAGGCGGAATATCAATGCAAAGGCTATAACTGTCCAGAGAATCTTTCTTGAACCATTTTCATCTTGTTTAGTTATCTCTGCATTTTTCAAAACATAAAATACAGCAAAGATATACGCAATAAAGGAGCCGACATACAAAAAAGCAAAACAGGGAATATTCTTTTTTATGTCTCCAATGGAAGCGATTGCCACACACAGGACTTCAATAATCAATCCTGTTATTATTATGGTAATTAATTTCCTGTTCATGAAGCACTTAACGCCCTGCACGTAAACTTTTTGACAGGATTAGCATAATTCCTTTCTCAGTGATAATCCTTGTTTTTGGATGATAGATTCCCGTTTTCACGGGAATGACAGTGCATGCTACCATCTTCTTTCTTCTTTCTTCTTTCTTCTTTCTTCTTTCTTCTTTCTTCTTTCTTCTTTCTTCTTTCTTCTTTCTTCTTGCCTCTATCCCCCCATGATACTCTATGCACCACGAATAACGAAAATTGGATTCCCCTCGAAAGAGGGGCAAGTTCTTCCTTTCGGAAGAATCCAGCTTATTTTCAATAAAATACTTCCGTTTCAGGATGATAGTCTGCCCAGACAAACCAGTAAACGGCCAAAAAGTTAACAGGCCGAAGCGTTTTGCCCTTCATGCTGCCGTCTATGCCAATTCCACCTTCCAAATCCCATGTGGTGTTGGTTACGTTATCTGTCGCATTATCCATATTCTTCTCAAAATCAATTACAGATCCATCAATTTTTCTATCATACACCATAATTGTACCGGTCTTGTTATTTCTGTAAACAAGCAGGTTCAGGCCATGAAACTCATCAGTAATTATTTTCGTATTGTTAAACAAGCTGAAAGGATAAGCTTTATATTTATCATTTACTTCGATCCCAATAATATTTGTCTTCGCTCTTAGGCGGTTATCTACGTTTTTAACAGGGTGTATGCCTGTTCGTTCACTCCCATGATAATTTTTGTAGGCATCGTAACCAATTGTTTTTGTGCCCTGGTAAGACAGTACGAGAGTTTCTGGATGTAATGCCTTCCATTCACCCCATGGCATCTTTTGACTTCCCGGGATATTATTCAGTTTCATTCCTGACAATTTTCCATCTATAGCCTCACCATAAACAATTGGCCACAGGGAGTCAGTTTCATAATCAAACATCACCAGTGTATTTTTGAGTAACTTTCCAGAAACTCCGAATGTATACTCATTACCGTCAATCTCTCTGCCATACACAACAGCAAGGTTAGCCAAGGGGCACCAGGTAACAGCAAAAGCCTCATCTCCAATTTTGTCATTTACTATTTCGTGATGATTCAATAGATACACAGAATAGGCGCGACTTTCGCCATTTATTGTTATCCCTATAACAGGTTCATTGTCATCAAGTCCTGCTTCACTTGCAGGAACAAATTCAGGACTCTTTATGGCAGGGATTCCATCACGAGGGAGTACATATCTTATCTCATCTTTTTTTTGTAAAATAGCAGTACTTGCCCAACATAAATTGGCCTCAGGGACTAATGAGCACAACACTAAAAAAACATAAAAATGGGGACACATCCCATTTGTCTCTGCACAAAGTAGATGTTTAGTAATGTCTCTCTTGCGTAAAAAACGAAACGTAGTTTTGAAAATAGGTAGATAGTAGACAAATAGGATGTGTCCCCATTTTTTTATCAGCATTTTATTTTCTCATTAAATTTTTGTAAAAGCGAGAGAGCGCCTACATAAAAAAATCCCATTCCATACATCAGCAAAAAAGGTCCAAAGACAAACTTCTTATTACTCGTATATTGCATAAATCCTATAAAACAATATACACTCAAGATTATTTCACTAACAAAAAGCGGATTTACTGGTAATGCATAATATTTCGCCATTTTTTTCTTACCCCGCCTGATTACACCGTATTTAGGCGTTCTAATAAAATCACTTTTAATATTTAATAATGCTTCAAGCACAGCCTTTGTGTTATTGATAGCAACACCACATCCTATAAACATAAGTGCTGGTATAAACAAACATCTTTTCCACCAATCCTTATAACCCATTTTCTGAGAGACTATATAAAGAAACGATGGGGCAAAAGCACCCAGGAATATTAGAAATAATAAGATTATCATCGTAATAGAAATAGCGATTATGAATGGTTTTAACAAGATTATCAGTGGCAGGGATAGTAAGGCAAGTATAATCATCATAGGGTGAACCATATATTGTGTTAGGTGTACTGCTGCCTCAGTTTTCTTTATAAAGCTATCTTTCGTCTTATATATTTGGGGTAAAATCTTTTTGGCAGTTTGGATCGACCCTTTTGCCCATCTATGCTGTTGAGATTTGTATGCGTTTATGTCTACAGGTAGTTCCGAAGGTGCTACAACATCAAATAGGAATTTAGTATTCCA
Organism: Candidatus Scalindua rubra; assembly: GCA_001723765.1. GTDB lineage: Bacteria > Planctomycetota > Brocadiia > Brocadiales > Scalinduaceae > Scalindua_B > Scalindua_B rubra. The sequence continues at coordinate 5,347 of MAYW01000124.1, read as the reverse complement.
TCCTTTTAATTGAGCCCTGTATGACAAGTCTAAATCTTCAGTCAAAGTATCAAAATGCCACCCTCCAGCATCAATGATTGCCTCCTTCCTCCAGATTCCAGCAGTGCCATTAAAGTTCATATAAAACCCATTCCATGTTCTAGCCCCCTGTTCTATAATAAAGTGGCCATCCATACCAAGACTCTGTGCAATTGTTAGAAGAGAGTAATTTCTATTCAAATGCCCCCATCGTGTCTGCACCATAGCGACTTTTTCTTTTTCATAAAAGAATGGGATGGTTTCACAAAGAAAATTTCTATTGGGTACAAAATCAGCATCAAAGATTGCCAAGAACTCACCTTCAGCCTTTTCTAAACCCAGATTAAGTGCCCCTGCCTTAAACCCAACTCTATCTTTTCTAACAATCTGTTTTATATTGAATCCCATACCCTTATACTTTTTAACTATATTAACTACTACATCCTTCGTTTCATCATTAGAATCGTCCAGTACCTGAATTTCATGAAGCTCCTTCGGGTAATCAATATTTACGATTGCCTCAATTAAACGTTCTACCACATGTCTTTCATTATAAATCGGTAATTGTGTAGTAACTTTCGGCAACCTGTCTTTACTATTATTTGACCAAAACCGTTCAAGAAAATCCTGATTCTCAGATGATTCCTTTTTTACTTTTCTCAAAAAAAGATAGATCATGTAATAGTTGTTCACGCCATAAAGGAACAACCATAGCGCCGCAGGGCAATAAAAAATAAGGATTATTATTAGAAACATATTTTCCATATAAATTAGCTCACTTCGTTTACAAATCCTGACCTGTCGTCAGGACAGGTTTATTGCGTTTTGCTTCGCAAAAACGGTTTAAATTACTAATTATCACGCAAAGCCGCTAAGTTCGCTAAGAAAAAAATATTCCTAAAATTCCTTTGCGTTTTTGCGGCTCTGCGTGAGAACCTTCTTTTTTCCTCTCGCCAAGGGGTTATTCTTCCAAACCATTTACGATACGTGTGACGCCGTCCTTCATCAAGGCTTCACCAAAGTTCAACAGGTAGCCAAGCTTACATCCTGTCAGTCTAAGATAGGTTAATACTTGTTTTTTATGTGATTTTGTGACAGATTCAACCGATTTTAATTCCAGGATTACCTTGCTTTCAATAATAATGTCTGCCCTAAATCCTTCGTCGAATTTTATCCCATCATATTCTATTGATACGGGAACTTGCCTTTCAACATTTAAACCATGCTTCTTTAGCGCATGAGTTAATACAACTTCATACACAATTTCGTAAAGACCGGAACCAATCGCTTTATGAATTGCAATTGCAGCATCAACTACAATTTCTCCGATTTGATTTTCAGTCATCGTTCTTTGTGACTCCGTGCCCGCCCTAACGACACAGTCGGGCAGGTCTTTGTGTGATTATTTTTCTTATTAGTTCTATTTTCCCATAATAAATATTAAATTAGCCTTCGGCAACACTTTGCTTCGACAGGCTCAGCATGGTGAGTTTATCGAACCATTAACCACGAAATACGCGAAAAGACGCTAAAATTTTTCTTTCGCGTTATTTCGTGTGTTTCGCGGTCTCTTTTGAAATTCCTATACATTAAATTAGCTTACTTCGTTCGCCAATTTATGGAGCTTTACTTAAGATAGTTCAGCATTCACAATATTCGTTACTTAGATAGTCTTTGGTTTGCTGCTTGTCCGGATTGGAAAACAGCTTTTCTTTAGTTCCCTCTTCAATCACTTGTCCTTCACACATAAATACTAAATAATCTGCAATTCTCTTCGCTTGAACTATGTTATGTGTTATAAAAATTATTGTATATTGTTCTTTCAGTTGCAACATCAATTTTTCTATAGCATAGGTTGACACAGGATCTAAAGATGAGGTTGGCTCATCTAAAAGAATGACAGTTGGTTTTACTGCCAATGTTCTTGCAATACATAGTCTTTGCTGTTGACCAATAGACAATGTCGTAGCTTTCTCATGTAAACGATTGGAGACTTCTTTCCACAAAGATACCGCATTTAAATTTTCTTCAACAATTCGAAGTTTTTCGTGCTTTGAAAGTTTTTTCAGATATTTAACTCCAAGTAATGCATTTTCGTAAATGGATTTAGGGAATACACAAGGTTTCTGAAAAACCATTCCTACCTTTGTTCTCAAATGATTCACATCAACATCTTTATGATAAATACTTCGTCCGTGAATGTGCCCATTAAAAAGAACGTCTCCTTGATGTATAAAGCCGTCTACATCATCATTAATACGATTAATGCTTCGAATCAGTGTTGATTTTCCACTACCGGAAGGACCGATTATACAGTTTATGCTCTTTTCCCGAAATCCAACACAAACATCTTTCAATACATGAAAATCGTTGAACCAAGCATTGAAATCTTTAATTCCAATTATGATATTTTCTGATTCTTCAAGCTCTTTTTCGGGATATGTTAATTTGTTTACTATTTTTATCATCTTTGACTGACAGGTCTTAAACTGATTCTGCTAAACAATGCTGAAATACTAAATATAAAGACTATGGTAATTAATATTAAACTACATCCCCATGCATTTTGTAACGCTAGTGGATTTGTAGCTTGCTGCGAGAGGATTAGTATATGTGTTGGTAACGCAGTTACGGGTTCTAATAGTGAACCAGGAATTTCCACACCCGAAAAAGCGGTGGCAATAAACATAATGGGCGCCGTTTCCCCAATCGCCCTTGCCAACCCGATCAACAAGCCCGTAATTGCACCACCTATCCCCTGAGGAATAATTACCTGGAGGATGACGCGCCATTTACTTAACCCCAGCGCCTGTGCAGATTCCCTATAGATTTTTGGGATGCTGTTTATGGATTGATAGGCTGCCAACACTATAGTGGGCATAATCATTATAGCAAGGATTATTGATCCTACAAACCAGGAAATTCCAGTATTCAAATAATGAACGAAAAAGACAAGTCCGAATATTCCAAAAATGATAGAAGGTATACCATTTAACCCATAAATTAAAATGCTGCTCAATTTTAAGAGATAAAAATTCTTTAAGCATTCACTTTTAAATATAGCTGTTCCAAGCGCAAGGGGAAAACTTATAAGGGCTGTGCAGAATACCAGTAATATACTTCCAATAATCTGGTAGAAGATTCCTCCCTCTGCGCCAAAATTCCTGGAACGTGTCAGGATAAACTCCAGATTGATTGCCCGAATCCCGTTAAATACAATAACCGATAACAGGAAAACAAGTGTCAAAATACTTATAACTGCTGCAAGGTGGCATATTATTAGTAAAGCACTGTTTGACAATTTTCTATTCATAAAGCCTTCCTGTTTTAAAATACTGTTGAACAATAACCGTAAGGCTCAATACAATTACCAGTAAGACAACACCCATAAAGATCATTGCGCTAAAATGTAAGGAGCCAAAAGCGCTTTCAGCAATTTCCCTGCCTAATTTAGACGTTATGGTTTGCCCTGGCGAAAAAAAGTTATAAAATGGTTGAGGGATTTTGTCGATGCTGCCTATTACGAGCATCACCGCCATTGTTTCGCCAAGCGCTCTCCCGAGAGCTAATAATACCGCCCCGGCAATATCTGTTTTGGCAATTGGAAGAACTCCTCTTAAAATTACTTCGTGTTTATAAAGCCCAACCCCTTTGGCGGCTTCCCTGTACCTTTGAGGGACATTGTGAAAAGCATCATCACATAGAGTAATAATAGTGGGTAATATCATAATAGATAAAAGTAAAGCAGCCGTAAAAATAGTTCTGCCTGATTGCAAATCAAACAATTTCCCGATCCATACGCTTAAAAAAGCTACTCCTATCAGTCCGTAGATAATAGAAGGTATACCCGCTAATAATTCCAGGCCGGATTTTACATAAACCCTGTTTTTAGGGTGTAGTATTTCAGCAGTAAAAATGGCTGTCAATACTCCTAAGGGTACAGAAATTAACAATGAAAGAAAAGTAACAGCCAATGAACCATAGAGAATCGATACAATGCCAAACTTACCATCAGGCGGATTCCATTTCAGCGTGAACAGTCCAAATCCGACCTCTTTAACAGCGTCATAACTATTAATAAAAAGCACCGTCAAGATTAAAATGATGACCGCAGCGCTGATTAGAGTACTGCTGAAGACATATCCCTTCACTATTTTATTCGTATAAGCTGACATAACCTGCTTGTTCTACTATTTTTTGTCCATCAGAACTCTTAATAAAATCAATGAATTCCTTTATTTTCCCCTGGGGTTTACCATCAGTAATGAGCAAGAGGTCTCTCGTAATAGGGAACTTTCCATTAATGATATTCTCTAAAGTCGGCGCTATGATTTCTCCATCATTCAAAATAATAGACAACCCTTTTACATCACTATTTAACCAGGCATTTGAAAGCATTCCTATAGCTGAGTCGCTTTGTGCAATAGCGGTTTGTTCTTCATTATTGGAACCAAGTACCAGTTTAGCTCCAGGGGCTTCAGCTTCTTTATCCCCCATAATTATTTTCATAAAAACATGACGTGTGCCTCTCGATTTTTCTTTATCAACCGCCAATATCTCTTTGTCCGGCCCACCCACTTCACTCCAATTCTTAATCTCTCCTTTGTAGATTCCGGCAATCTGTGCTATTGTTAACGCCTTAACCCCGGCGTTGTAGATTTCTGATGAAACAACAGGCACCACGACATCTTTTCCGATTGGGTGTGCGACGAAATGTACATCTGTGTACTTTTCAAGTTCTTTGCGAGTAATATCCCTTGAAGCCATACCTATTTGAATCTTTTTTCCCCCTAACAGGTTAATACCCACTCCAGACCCTCCTGCATTCACAACTATATTTACATTAGAATGCCTTAATAGGAATTGCTCTGCAGCCTTCGATACTACGGGTAAAACCGTTGTGGAACCGGAGACCATAATGGTCTCTTTTTTATGAGAGGTGCAACTTATAATTGCAACAAATAGTAACAAAAAAACATAAACGTAGTTTGACCCGAGTTTAAATATTTTTTCATGTCCCCCGTTCTTAAATTACTAATCCTCACACAAAGACACAAAGAGCACAAGTAAGGGCGAATGGCCATTCGCCCTTACTTTGAGTTCTCCGTCCCTGGCCCAGACCCTTACTGTTGGACAATTTTTTGCCGGACAGCTAACCAAATTCAAAACAATAAGCGCTCAAAGCTTTCTCTGAAAGGTCTTCCTTCATTAATAATACTCCTATTGCTATATCTTCAAGTCTGCGTATACCACGCCACATGACTTCTACTCCAGGAACCCTATTCCTGCCAGGAACAAATCCATCAAGAATGGCAAGCACTCCTACTGC
>MAYW01000123.1 GCA_001723765.1 Candidatus Scalindua rubra | reverse complement strand
CAGAATAAAAGATAGGAAAAAAGAAATTCTCACACAAAGCCGCTAAGTTCGCTAAGAAAAAAAATATTCCAAAGCAAAAACCCCTTTGCGTTCTCGGCGTGAGGAAAAAAGAAGTTCTCTCGCAGATGTGCCTGTCTGCATGCTACGCACAGGCAGGCAAAAAGCACAAGGATTGTCTTTATCTAAGTTCTCTGTCTATAATTCGTGTTATTCCATAATTACTGCATCAACTACTATTTTTTACCAATCTCATTTTTCGTCGTTATCCTTTGTGACTTCGTGTCTTTGCGTGATTATTGTTTTCATAAACTTGATTGAACATGAAAACTTGTTAATTAAGCTTACTCTATTACACTCACATTTTTAATAATTACCGGTTCTTTTGGCACATCTCCGAAACGTTTATAAGTACCGGTTTTTACCCTGGCAATCGAATCGACTACATCCATACCTTTTATAACTTCCCCAAACACAGCATATCCAAAACCTCTTGAGGTATTGTCTTTGTGATTCAGAAAATCATTATCTGCAACATTTATAAAGAACTGGGAGGTGGCGCTATTAATAACGTTTGTTCGTGCCATAGCGATTGTTCCTCTCTTGTTATTTAGCCCTCTTCTTGCCTCATTTATTATGGGCGCCTTTGGTGTTTTTTGGCTCATCTTTGAATCAAAACCACCACCCTGAATCATGAAGTTCGGTATAACTCTATGAAAAATCAGATTATTGTAAAAACCTTCAGATGCATATGATAAAAAGTTCCTGACGGTTATTGGAGCTTCATTTACGTACAATTTAATCGTTATATCTCCCTTTGATGTCTCCATTAAGACTTTAGGATTGGCATGTGCAGATTTTAGTTGAATACAAAAGAGATTGAACAGGATGAAAAAAATAAGCGGGACTATTATCTTGTTAAGGTATTGTCTATGCATGGATTATTCTCCTTATAATTATTCCCTAAATTGAGCGATTTGTGTAGCCGCATCCTTTAGGTTGCGTAATTTACGAGAAATTCTCATACGCTCATCAAATGATGAGAAACGCAGGCTAAAGCCTACGGCGACAATAATATACAATATAAAATCGCTAAATTTGGGTATTCATAAAATACTTTAATCATTAAATCATAGTCTTGTCAATAATTCAATAACATTATTTGTTTCTACGATGTTTGTGTTGAAAAACGTTAAAAAAATTCTACATAATTATTTCTTTATGTAACATAAGGGAAAATATAAAATTAATTTCGGTCAGGTACTTATATATTACACAGGGCGCTGAAGGGAGCTAATTTATCAAATGTTCAATCCCATTAACTTAGAGATATTCAATAACCTGTTTTCCACAATATGTGAAGAAATGGGTGTTGTATTATGTAAATCTTCATTTTCAACGAACATTAAGGAGAGAAAGGATTTCTCCTGTGCATTGTTTGATAGCAGAGGTGAAATGGTTGCTCAGGCTGAACATCTCCCGGTGCATCTGGCTTCTATGTCTCTATCAGTTAAAGAGGCGGTAAGACAGGTAAAGTTGAATGATGGTGATACGGTGATTTTGAATGATCCCTTTCAAGGGGGTACGCATCTGCCGGATATTACGGTTGTCACGCCATTCTTTTACAAGAGTAAGAAAGAGCCTGTCTTTTACGTTGCAAACAGGGCTCATCATGCTGATGTAGGAGGAATGTCCCCGGGTTCCATGTGCAATGCTACTGAGATATATCAAGAGGGGGTTCGAATCCCACCAGTAAAAATTGTGCAAGGAAATAACATAAACAAAGACATTATGAACATAATAACATCGAATGTTAGAACACCAAAGGAGAGCGAGTGGGACATAGTTGCGCAGATTTCTGCTAATGAGATGGGTAAGCAAAGGTTACGGGAGTTATGCGATAAATACGGGAAGAGGGAGGTGTTAAAATACTCAATCGAACTTCAAGACTATTCTGACAGGATAATGAGAGCCGTAATCAGAAAAATGCCTGATGGGAAGTATTCATTTTGTGATTTCCTTGACGATGATGGCATTGTGGATAAGCCTGTTAAGATTAAGGTAGACATAAGCATAAAAGGTAGCAGAGTACGTGTTGATTTTTCTGGTAGCAGCGGGCAGGTTGATGGTTGTATAAATGCGGTATATGCCGTTACGGCGTCATGTGTCTTTTATGTATTCAGGAGTTTGGTTGATTACGATATTCCGTCAAATTCAGGTTGTATGAAACCTATCAGCATTTGTGCACCAGTGGATTCCGTCGTAAATGCAACAATGCCGGCTGCTGTATCCGGTGGTAATGTTGAAACTTCTCAAAGGATCGTTGACGTAGTCTTTGGGGCACTGTCGAAAGCTGTCCCCGACAAGATTCCAGCGGCAAGCAGTGGAACGATGAACAATATTGCCATTGGTGGATATGATAAGCTTAGGGGGCAGAATTTTACATATTATGAGACAATTGCAGGTGGCATGGGAGCAAGACCGAAAATGAATGGTATTAACGCAATTCATACCCATATGACAAATACCATGAATACTCCTATTGAAGCAATAGAAAATAACTATCCGTTCAGGATAAAGCGATACATGATACGTTCTCAATCATGTGGTATGGGGAAGTATAGAGGAGGTAACGGCATAATCAGAGAGTTTGAACTTCTTCAGGATGTTACCGTAAGTATACTTTCAGACAGGAGAAGGTTTGCGCCTTATGGCTTGAGTGGTGGTAAAGAAGGGCGAGCCGGTAAGAATATATTGATTTCAAAAGGTAGGAAACATAAATTACCATCAAAGGCCATGATTAATGCAAAACAGGGAGATGTGATAAGCATACAAACTCCAGGTGGTGGTGGGTATGGTAGTTTCAATTCACCATAGATCGCCATGAATTGTCACAGCGCAATGGAGCCGCCCGCCTGAACAACTTAGTCGGGCAGACAACCAAAAAGAATTTGTAGTGCTCTATGTTATTTTCACAATTAAATCCCCATTTACATGAGGACATGTTTATGTGTCATTCCCGAGGAACAGCCTACCTGGTCAGTAAACAGGGAATCTAGATTTTCATCCTAGTGCCACATAGTTGCATTAAGGTATGATCATTTTTGATGATGAGCGAGATAACGATGGTGATTTTAAGATGATACTTTAAAGGGTGGGCGTTGCCCACCATCTTGAATAAGGCAATTTGTAGAATTGCACGTAAACCCAATATGATAAAAATAACTGAATACATCCGATAATAATCCAGTAAGAAAAGGTATTGTGCTAAGCTTTGACTTAGCTCTGGGAACGAGCCCTACAGTAAATAATATAACATGAAAAATTCTCATCCAAAAAAGATATTCATAGAGAAAGACGTTGCCAAATCATCCGTTACCCAACAGATACTCCACAAACTGCCGGACGTCCCGGTGGAGTATATAGATGATTATAGAACCATTAAGATCGATGAGTGCAAGATTGATGATGTCTTTAAAAAAAGTAAGGAGTGCTTGGCAATAGCCAGGAAAAAGGGTGAGTTAGTTAAGCAATTCAAGTGTAGAGACGGAATAATAGGTAATACGGAATATTACATAAGCCATGGAAATAATTGCAGCTTCGATTGCGAGTATTGCTTTCTTCAGAGTTACTTTGATAATGCCATACCCACTTTGTTTGTAAATCATGATGAAATATTGAATGCCGTAAAAGATGTTTTGCAAGTCGCAGGTGATAAAAAAATAGTATTTCATGCTGGTGAGTTATGCGATGCCCTTGCCTTTGACGGCCTTACGGATCTTTCTCTCAAATTCATTTCTTTATTTTCAGAATTTCCCAATGCGAGACTGGAACTCAGAACCAAAACCACCACCATTGATAACCTCTTGAATGTATCAGGTATAAACAACATTGTAGTTTCGTGGACGTTTAGTCCTCAAGTGATAGTCGATGCCTATGAGCACAAGACTCCATCATTGGAAGAGCGGATAAGCGCAGCGGAAAAGGTTCAAAGAGCAGGTTGTAACGTCGGAATATGTCTGGATCCCATAATAATGTGTGAAGATTGGTTTAACAATTACAAAGCGATGCTTGAGATGCTTTTTGATAGATTGGATATTGAGAAGATTAAGTTCGTAAGCCTTGGTGGTTTTAGATATCTTCCGTCACTGGCCAAAATAATTAGAGAAAGAAATCCGCAGACAAATCTTTTATTAGGTGAGTTTGTACCATGCATTGACGGGAAACATCGTTATTTCAGGCCAATCAGGGTTGAAATATACAGAGAGATAGGAAAAATTATAGGAGAGATAACTCATGATGTTAAGGTATCACTCTGCATGGAAACACGAGAGGTGTGGAATACAGTGAAGGATGTTTTGTAATAGGCACACCCACCTGCAAAGCCATGCTTAGCGTGGCAAAGCTGACATCATCTGAGCTGAGCTCTGGCTTAGCTCATGCCATTTGTCCGCCCGGTTATGACGTTCTGACGGGTCGGGCAGGGATTTACGCAGATAAGACTGATAATAATAATTTTGCCTTTGTCATTCTGAGTACAACAAAGAATCTCATGTCGTTCATCACAAACTCCACGAAAAATTACCAAAAAATAGAATAAGATGTTGACCTATTCCATTTTCTACCATAATATTGAAATATTACTTTTGTGTTAACTTGATAGTATAGAATTTCCATTTTGGACACAGATAAACGCAGATTATAAGGATTTCGGGATCAGCCAAGAATAAACCAAATTTGAAAAAGTTTTTATCTGTGCGCATCTGTGAAAATCCGTGTCCTATTAATTAATCGGTGCTTTTTGGACGTCCAACACCTTTACATCAAAGTATAGGGTTTGACCTGCTAGAGGATGGTTAAAGTCCAGCATAACCGTGTATTCCTTAATCTCTACCACCCGGGCGTGAACATTCTGGCCATTGGCATTCTGACCTTGAAGTAATGCGCCGACTTTCAGCGCATCTTGTGGAACTTGTTCCTTTTTGACTTCAAGAAAGGCATTCTGGTCGACAGGTCCATAACCTTCCTCTGGTTTGAGCCAGTCGGGATTGACTAACATTTTTCTTATTGATTTTAGTAAACAGCATTGCTATTATAAACCTCAGAATTTATACAACCCAATTAATTGTCATACCTCACAGACATATAATCCATCAAATGATGGATATACTTTCATAAGTTTAGAAGTAATGTAACAATAATTATGTAAAATTTACGATCAAGAATTTCTTTTAAATAGTCCATAAATACACGACTTTTTTGTTTTTTATAGAGGTATAAATATGAGATGGTTATTTTCTTTATTTTTATTCATTGCTATTGTTCCGGCCTCATTACAATTTGGGACTAAACAAGTCTTCAGTTTTCAGAGGGAGGCTCCTGAAGTAGTGATAGAAAAATACCTGGACGCCGTTATCTCAAATGATTATCAGACCGCATATACTTTAGTCTCCGATCAAAATGAAGACATCAGGGAATGGCTGGAATTTCTGAATTTTGTTACCAGCATAGCCCCTGAAAAGCTTATTTCAACAATCCACCTGGCTCATTCTTTAACCAGACACCAGATTGTGCAAATAGATTTACCCGGTGATGGAACTGCGGTCATTAATGTTGAATCAATAACCCCGGACATGGAAAAGATACTTGAAATCACTCATTCTGAAGATGAAATTAAGTCATTATATGACAACGGCAGCTTACCATTAAAGCAGAAACAGGGTACTTTTATTCTGAGTAAGGAAAATAATATTTGGAAGATAAAAGAAATGGAGGGGACATCCGGAGATTCTGCTTCTAAAATAGCCATGGATTTAGCAGGAAAATTACTCAGCAAGGAAGAGATCCTGAAACTGGATAATGAAATCAGGAATTATCAGAATAAGAGGACAGACCCGCCAAACTAATCGTCGCCCGCCCGGATGAATCCCTGCCCGACGAATGGCAGGCGGGCGTTCGGACGGGGGCAGACCCGCCATAAAGCTTATAATATAAATCAATTCTTGCTTCTCTAAATGGGAAAATGTGGGGTCAGGTCTTGCAATATAACAAACAGATCATATTATTGTGCCTACAATGGCGAGACCTTTACGTTTAGAAATTGAAGGTGGATAAAATTATTTACGGAGCATACGTCCGTTATGAATATACATTGAATGAGATAGCAGAATATTTAGGTGTTCATTATGTTACCATAAGCCTTACTATCAAGCGGGTTGAGGAAAAATGATAAAAAGTAATAATGCAAGACCTGACCCCTCCTTCTCCTGATAAAAAGTAATAATGCAAGACCTGACCCCTCCTTCTCCTTTTAATTCAATAGAAATTAATACAATGATGATTTATACTCATGTTGTTAGAAACATGTCAAATCGACCTAAGAGTCCTCTTGATATCCTTATGCAAAAGAAAAAGAGGATGTTTTAATGAAAAAGAATATCGAAAAAGTCTTAATCACTGAGACTGAAATCAGAAATAAGGTTAAGGAACTGGCACAAAGACTTGCCGTAGACTACGAACATAAAAGTCTGACCATAATTAGCATATTAAATGGTAGCCTGATATTTCTTTCAGACTTAATTAGACATATACCATTCCCTGTTAAGATAGATACTATTAGAGTTAATACTTATATTGGAGATTCTAAAGTTCCAAAGGGAGAAGCTGATATAATCAACAATATTAGTCTGGATATTAAAGATGAACATGTTCTTATTGTGGATGATATACTGGATACCGGAAAGACTCTTTCTAAGATTGTACAGGTGATTAAGAAACATAATCCCTTATCGTTGAAAGTATGTATACTCCTTAACAAAATAGCAAGGAGAGAAGTAGAAATAGTTCCGGATTATTGTTGCTTTGAGATAGAGGATAAATTTGTAGTTGGTTACGGCCTTGATTTTGACAACAAATACAGAAACCTGCCTTACATTGCGGTATTGAAGGAAGGTTGTTATAATTGTTCCGTCAAATAAATAACGAGGTATCTTTAGCGTAAAAAACCATTAACTTTATTAGCTCACATATGTAGACTTTAAAAAACTCAATTTAGAATACTCATGAAAAAAGAAATTATTCTTTTAGAAAATTATTTTAAAGATAAGTCCGAAGTGGTGTTGGCATTTTTATTTGGCTCATTTAGTAAAGGGCAAGAGATCGTAGAATCGGATCTGGATATAGCAATTTACCAGAGAGGAAATAAAAATCAGATCGATAATATTTGGTCTGAGATTACTAATATTATGGGTATAGAAGTTGATTTGGTAAATTTAGAGGAAGCGCCAGCTACTCTGGTATCAAATATTTTTAAAACAGGTATTCCACTAACCATTAAGGACAAAAGTTTGTATTGGAAGATTTATTTGCAAAAGAGCTTAGAAGCTGAAGATTTTTATTACTTTTTAAAAGATTATTGGAGGGTCTACCAAAAATCGAAATCTTTGATTCCAGAGGAAAAGGCAAGACTTTTGGAAAGGGTTCAGTTTTTAGAAAGCGAATTAAAGGACATAGATGAGTTAAAAGATTTAAAATTTAAAGAATATCGGAATGACAAAGTAAAAAGAAGAAATATCGAACGATGGGCGGAAAATTTGCTCAATGCCACAATAGATATTGCTAAAATAGTGTTAGCTACTGAAAGGAGAAAAATGCCAAAAACCTATGAACAGGCGCTATTTGAATTTATTTTACTTACTGGTATTAAGGAGGAAGAAGCAAAAAGCTTTTCTCGCTTTTCTAATCTACGAAACATTTTAGCCCATGAATATTTAGATATTCTTTATCAAAGGATTCAAGAATTTATTTCACAAGCGCCATATTTTTACAAAAATATTTTTGACTTTTTAGATAATTATCTAGAAAGGGAATAAGATTGAATAAAAGAGATTTAGGACCAAAAAAAACTTTCCGGGATACACTCTTTGATATTTCTTCAGGCACGATCGGCAGGGGGACAACAAAATTCCTCTTCAAGCTATATGACCTTGGCAGGTTTGATATGTTTGGCAAACCAAAGGGCGCTATCAGTGCATTCGATATAACAAACAGATGTAATATTCGCTGCATACACTGCTATTTCTATGCACATGATTATGAGGTTGAAAGTGAGCTAACAGATGAAGAATGGATTGATAAATTAGAAGAATTAAAGGACACAGATTTTCCATTTTATCAATCTTCATGGATAGGCGGCGAACCCCTCTTGCGCAAGGAACTGCTGGAGAGGTGTATGAAGTATTTCAAATCAAATCTGGTTGCCACAAACGGAACAATCCCGCTGCCGGACTGGCCGGATGTTAATTTCTATATTGCCGTGGACGGGCCTGAAGAGATGCATGATAATATACGAGGGAAAGGGTGTTATGCTAAGATCAAGAGGAATGCAGATAGACCCGATTTAAAAATAATCGTATCCATGGTAGTAAACAAGATTAATCACACCGGAATGGAGAGGTTTCTTGAAGAATGGAGTAATACTGCCGTAAAAGGTTGCCTGTTTCAGATGCACACGCCCGTAAAGGGGTTACAATATAATGATGACCTGTGGCCCGGCTGGGAATTGAGAGATCAGATAATTGACAAGTTAATAAGGCTGAAGAAAGAAAAATACGGCGATTTTATTGGTGTGCCAGCATATGTCCTGGAGATGATGAAGTCAGACAGGTGTCGTGAGATAACCAGGAATTGCCTCTTTAGACAGGTGTCTTTTTGTCTTGATCCGCAGGGGAGGAGAAAGCGACCTTGCATGATGGGACCCCTTGCTGACTGCGAACGGTGTGGATGCGTTTTGCCATTTCATTTAAAAGCACTGGAGAATAGAAAATTGATGTTTCGCGAAATGCTTATGAATCTCAGGCGTAAAGTCGGACGACGAGTCTTTAATTAGTTTCTGTTGCGGAAAACTGAAATGCGTAGAAATGTCATTCTGAACTTGTTTCAGAATCTATATATCAATGGGTTAAGAGACCCTGAAACGAGTTCAGGGTGACAAAATAGTGCTTCCGCAACGGAAACTAATTAAAAATACATAGGAGTCTTAAAATGAACCATCAAACATTTTATCCCATTCCTGGACACCTTGATAAGATAGGAGATGGGTTGGATAGATTGTTTAACAGTGTAAGGAAAGAAATTGTGTGATCTAGCAGATGAATATGCCATCTTTCATGAAGATAGGCTTATATCCGGTGTGTGTACGCCAAAGTCAGCTCCTATTTACATTGATATTCTTGATTCTTTCAAGAGTGTGGTTTGGTATATCCGTGAGATAACCAGGAATATTTTAAAAGGATGTAGTGAGAGTGATGAAGAGCATTCCAAAGGTCAATGAACGAAAACATCTCCCATATTTATGAAAACTCATCCTTTATCGGAAGATTGCAAGGTTATGGGCCTAACCTTGACTAGCCAGAACCAAACAGGAGTTTAGTTTGATAAATAACAAATCTCAAATAACAAATCCCAAACAAATTACAATACCAAATGATCAAAGCAAAAAAAATTAACCAAATGATTTTGGTATAGGTTTTGATATTGAAATTTTGTAATTGTGTATTGTTTGTAATTTGTAGGTTGTATATTGTAATTTAATGCTTATCAGATATTTGAGAAAATTTCATCGATAAATATTTTGACAGAAAAAGCAAGAAATTATCGACTTAGACTAAAGGCTCGTTTGGCTTAGCTCTGGAGACGAGACCAATAATTATTAATTTAACACGAAAATAAATTCCTGATCGTGGTCGGGAATGACAACTTGCGACGCTCTAATTTATTTACACAATTCAATCCCCATTTAC
Organism: Candidatus Scalindua rubra; assembly: GCA_001723765.1. GTDB lineage: Bacteria > Planctomycetota > Brocadiia > Brocadiales > Scalinduaceae > Scalindua_B > Scalindua_B rubra. The sequence continues at coordinate 3,929 of MAYW01000123.1, read as the reverse complement.
ATGAGGACATGTTTTTATGTCATTCCCGAGGAATAACTACTTGGGAAGCCCGTCCGAACGGTTTCGTCCGGGCGGGCAGACAGGGAATCTGATCCTGTCCCCATCTTCATGAGGATGACATTACTTTCGTCAGGACATGTTTTCATGCTTCGTGGTGCCCTGAAAGGGCATGAGGGTTTGATCCGGCACATAATACAATCAAAAACCTTTACCCCATTAGATGATATCGCGTGTCTATCAGGTTTTGAGTTGTATCTGAAAGCGTAATAGTTCACCGCAAAGGCGCAAAGCTCGCAAAGTTATTATTTTTCAGAAAGCAAATGATGAAAATTGCTGAATAATTTTGTTGTTTTGTAGGGGCGTATTGCAATACGCCCCTACTCCTGTATCTTTTTCTCATTCCTTCGATATACTCAGGACGGTGAGCTTGTCGAATCCGTTTTTTAAGTTTTTTCTTTGCGTCCTTTGCTCCTTTGCGGTGGGCTGAACTGTTACGCTTTATCTAACGAGGTTCAATCCCAAAAAGTTATAGAAATTCCAGGACACTTTATCTACAATTCACATCCTGAATGCATTTCTTCAGCCTGAATAATGTTTAGAACTACATTTAAAAATCTTACCGAAAAACCAGGATTAACTATTGGTACAGCTTTTTCAATTTTTATCATGATAGGCACCATCCTGCTCATGCTTCCTGTGGCGACTGCTGATGGAGAAGGCACATCATTAGTCGATGCCATTTTTACGTCTACATCTGCGATTTGTGTTACTGGTTTGATAGTCCAGGATACACTTGTCTATTTTTCACGATTTGGTCATGTTGTTATCTTAATAATGATGCAACTTGGCGGATTGGGTATAATGACATCATATGCCTTTTTCAGTATCGCTATAGGTAAACGTCTTCTTATTTCTCAACAAGTTGCAATGAAAGGTGTGCTTGATACAGAATACGGTGAAATAAAAAAAACAGTCCTATTTATAGTAATCTCAACATTCATTATAGAGGCTATTGGCGCTGTTGTGCTGGCAATCCATTGGTCAAATGAACCTTTCGGTGACTATGTATTCTATTCCATATTTCATTCTATAAGCGCATTTTGCAATGCAGGGTTCTCTCTATTTAGTAATAGTTTGATCAATTATAGTGGTGACGTTGTTACTAATATTACAATTGGACTGCTCATTGTATCTGGAGGTTTGGGATTTATAGTTTTATCCAATCTTTTTGGTTATTTTTCATTTTTTTCTAAAAAGAATAAAAAGAGAAGGATAAATTTACATACCAAGATAGTGTTGACGATGACGGGAATTTTAATTATATTGGGGGCAATTCTTTTCTACACATTTGAGTGCAAGAATACATTAGACCTGTTTTCAATCAAGGATAAGGTCTTTGTTTCTTTTTTCCAATCTATTACAACCAGAACGGCAGGATTTGCGACTGTTGATATAAGCAGTCTCGCAATGCCGACGTTTTTATACTTTGTCTTTTTTATGTTTATTGGTGGTTCATCTGGTTCTACTGCAGGGGGAATTAAAGTGAGTACTTTTTTTGTAATTATTGCAGTAGTTTACAATATGCTTAGGGGTAGAGGAGATGTGGAATTATTTGAGCGTACGATTCACAGACGAACTGTGCAAAAAGCCGTTTCTATTTCAATAATTTCTTTATTAACGATTTTAATATTTTGTTTAATCTTGCTATATACAGAAAATGCGCCATTCAGGGTTGTTATCTTTGAAGCATTTTCAGCATTCGGGACTGTTGGTCTTAGCGCTGGATTAACTCCTGATTTAACTACCAGTGGAAAGATAATAGTTAGTATGTTAATATTTATTGGAAGGATTGGACCGTTGGCCTTGGCATTAATCCTCGGCAGGGAGGTTGCAGAAAGAAAAATCCGTTTCCCTGAGGAAAGAATAGTTGTGGGTTGATAACTTAAATCTATATTGATTGATTTTCGTAGCCGCATCCTTCAGGTTGCGTGATTTACGTGAGATTTTTATATATCCATTTGATGAGAAGAAACGCAGGCTAAAGCCTGCGGCTACAGAGAAATACAGAATAAAATCACTCAACTTATGTTAAATACAGGGATTTAGATTTTATATTTCTGTTAAATATTCCACCCATAGGGCGTTACATTTAAGGATTTAGATATGAGACAGTTTGCCGTAATTGGTTTGGGAAGATATGGTTTTAAGGTTGCTGAAGTCTTAACAGCTAAGGGGGCTCAGGTTATCGCAATAGATAAGGATCATGCATTGGTGGAAAAGATTAAGGATATTGTCACTGAGGCAGTACAACTGGATAGTACTGATGAAGAGGCATTAAGGGAAAGCGGCGTTGAAAATGTTGATGTTGCCGTTGTGGGTATAGGAGAGGATGTTGAGTCTAATATATTAACAACTGCAATCTTGAAGAATCTTGGAATTAAAGAAATTGTTGCAAGGGCAGGGACTAGGTTACAGGCACATATCCTGAAGGAAGTAGGCGCTACGAGGGTTGTTTACCCTGAAGAAGATATGGGACTTCGAGTTGCTAATAGTATTTTGGCGCCTGGAGTATTAGAGTATATTGAGTTAGGAGCAGATTATAATCTGGCGGAGATAGAGGTAAAGGGAGGCTTTATAGGAAAATCATTTAGAGAACTGGGCCTTAAATCTAAATATGGTGTTAATGTGATTATGATTATGAAAAAGATAAAAGAGGAGGTTGGTAAGAAAGGCGAATTTGTTGAAAGAGAGATTAAAGTACTGCCAACCCCTGATTATGTTTTAGGGGCAAAAGACATTCTGGTCGTGGTTGGTGACAGCAAGGATATCGAAGTCCTTGAAAAACATATTAAGTAGTAAAAGTATTTAGATGAGAACTATAGCATTAACAAATCAAAAGGGTGGTGTTGGTAAAACCACTACCGCCGTTAACCTTGGGGCTTGTTTGGCAAAGTTGGGTAGGAGGGTTGTCTTAATAGACCTCGACCCTCAGGGCAACCTGAGTTCATGGATGGGTATAAATATTAATGAATTAGACAAATCTATGCTTAATGTATTACGTGGTGATGTGCTGATAAGTGAAATCTTAAAGGAAACATGCGTAAAATGTCTGTGGGTTGCCCCATCTAACGTTACTCTGGCTGCAATGGAAAGAACATTAGCAAACAAACTGGAAAACGATACTATACTTAGAAATAGCCTATCTCCTTTACTAGATCATTATGATTACGTTATTCTGGACTGCCCTCCTTCACTTGGATTACTTACTGTTAATGCATTGTCAGCGGTGAGAGAAGTTTTTATACCTTTAGAAACAAAGGTCTTGGCTCTCAATGGTCTGGTTACTTTGATTAATACAGTAAATCTGGTTAAGGATACACTGAATCCGACTCTCGAAGTAACAGGTATAATTGCGTGCATGTTTGATATCAGAACGAATTTGAGTAATGAGGTCGTGGGAAAGATTAAGGATAAATTTCATGATAAATTGTTTAAGTCTCTTATAAGGGAAAGCACAAAACTTGCAGAATGCCCTATTTCTGGTCAACCGATCACATTGTATGCCCCTGAAAGTCGCGGCACACAAGATTATATGGATTTGGCAAGGGAAGTTATTGAAGGTGAAGAGAAAAAGGATTGGTGGATATTTGGACGACAAAGGGGAAAAACATAAAGCGTTGTAGCCACAACCAAATTAAGTGACTAAAGTGCTTAAAGCTATGAAAAACAAAAAGCTTTCCTTTTTACCACAGTTTATCGTGAAACTGGTTTCACGCTCTCACTTCAAACTTTAGTCTCTAAATCGACAATTTCTTGCTTTTTTTGACTGCCCGTCCGAACGGATTCATCCGGGCGGGGAAATTGTCGATTTAGAGACTGTTCTACCACTGTTAAAGAAAAATGTCTAATAACAAAGCTGGTAATCAAAT
>MAYW01000122.1 GCA_001723765.1 Candidatus Scalindua rubra | reverse complement strand
TTTTTTTTTGCCAAAAAAATGTCAAAAAAATTTTTATTAAAGGAATCTTAAATGAATCGAAAAATCATCGAAGATATTACGAAAATTATAACAAACTCACAAATTTGGTGTTCAATCTTCAGGCGTAAGCATGATGATACCTGGCGTAGTAATGTGTTGGCGACTGTTGGTAATTTTTTTATGCATATGCATCCTATTACTATTACGAGACGCGCCCTGCCGCTTAAGTATACATGGTGTATGGGAGGTGTTACATTCTTCCTGTTTCTTTTCCTTACAGTAGGAGGTGTGCTTCTAATGTTTTATTATCGTCCGACTCCCCATGATGCTTTCTGGGATGTGAAAGACCTTCATTATAGTGTTCCGTTTGGAAAGATATTGCGCAATACCCACAGATGGGGTGCGCATTTGATGGTAATTACTGTCATGATTCATATGTTCAGGGTGTTCATGACAGGTTCTTATAAAAGCCCGAGAGAATTTAACTGGTCATTAGGTGTTGTGCTCCTGACTTTTACTTTTCTGCTTAGTTTTACGGGTTATCTCCTCACATGGGATCAATTAGGAATGTGGGCGATAACAGTAGGGACGAATATGGCAAGGGCAACGCCTTTACTTGGTCATGACGGGCCTTTTGGAGAGCAGTTGGGGATGACGCCATTCAACGATGTTCGTTTTGCCTTATTGGGAGGTTCAGTTGTGGGAGCAAACGCATTGTTACGGGCGTATATCTGGCATTGTATTGCGATCCCATTAGTTGTCACCTTTTTAATCGGCGTACATTTCTGGAGGGTGAGGAAAGATGGGTTCTCTGGTCGTTTATAATCTTTAAAGTATGGAACTCTCGCAGAGACGCTAAGGGCGCAAAATAATCAATATGAATTAAATTTTTTACAATATGAACATAGTTGCACAAATAGATTAATGTAGTAGGGCCGAATCCACCAAAAATAAAATGATTCGTGTGAGAAAAAAAGGCCGGTACCAATTGCAAAAAATATATGATGTTTTGACCAACAAAATGTACGCTGCATATATTGGAGGTCTAAAGACCTCCGCTACATTTTATTTAACATAAAAAGGAAATTTACTATTCGATAGAATTTCTACTACTAATATATTATGTCAAATTTCTTGCATATAATGTTTCTTAAAGATAACGAGGTAATAGCGCTCTTCGCTATTATCGTGTATTTTTTCGCCGTAGTTGCTTTTTATCAGGCTATCAAGAATGATCGAATGAAAAGCAGAGGTAAGCGGCCTGAAGATGATTCTGGCAGCGATAATCTTTTGTCCTGGCCTTTTCTTGCCAGAAAGGAATTCTTAGTCGCTATTTTTGTTACTGCAGCTTTGCTCGTTTGGGGTATAGTTACAGATGCGCCTCTGGAAGAACAAGCCGATCCGTCTGTCACCCCAAACCCTTCAAAGGCGCCCTGGTATTTCCTCGGATTGCAGGAAATGTTGGTTTATTTCGACCCGTGGATAGCAGGAGTTACTTTTCCCACCTTGATTATAGTTGGCTTGATGGCCATTCCATACATTGATGTCAATCCGAAGGGCAATGGATATTATACGTTCAGTGAACGATGGTTTGCGATTACGGTGTTTTCTTTTGGTTTCCTGTTTATGTGGGTAATATTGATAGCTATTGGTGTGTTTGTGCGTGGGCCTGGCTGGATGTGGTTTTGGCCATGGCAGGAGTGGAACCCGCACAGGATAATAGCAGAGACTAATTACGACCTCACACAGTTTTTTGGTATCGATTCAAAATCTCTATTAGGTTCTGTAATAGGTGGGGGCGTTGTAGTTGCGTATTATTTAGTTGGTATTACGGCGCCGTATCTTTATATGAAGTATAAGAAGATTCAGGTCATTGAGAAGTTAGGTATAGAAAGGTATTCGATGGTAGCGTTTTTGTTTTTGACGATGATGGGATTGCCGATAAAGGTGTTCTTGAGGTTAGTATTTCATCTAAAATACGTTTGGGTAACGCCATGGTTTAACATATGAAAAAAGAAGAAGAAAGATCATATGCAATTTTGTTTTTTATTGCGAGTATTGTAATAATATTTACTTTTGCCTGGGTAGCCTGGGATGAATTTTATACAATAAGGCCCTGGAAAAAATATCAAAAGATGTATTATGAGTTAGAGGTCCAAAAAACTAGAGATAAGTATAATGAGGCGTTAATGGCATTTCAGAATCCTGTTATTCAAAAGAAATATAAAGATGCGCAGGATAAACTTAATAAGGCATGGGAAGATTTTAGAGAGTCAGAGACACAAAAGGAATATAAAAAGACGTTAGCGGAATTGCGGGTTTTAGATAAAGAAGAATTATCTCCGTTAAAATTTAAAGCAATGGTTAATCGTAATGAGTTGATGGAACAGGCTTACTTATATGGACATCACAAGAGTGAGGAAACGAGGAAAAGGATAAAGGAAATGGAGGCAAAGAACGGGGAATTAACGGCGAAGATTAACAATGCTGAGAAAGAAAAGGCCAAATTACAGAAGAGGTTAGATGAATTTAAGATGAATATTGATATGTATACAAAGCAAGTGAATACGTACACAGAAGATACTGAAAGATATCGGAAGATTATGGAGAAGACAAGCTCGAAGCGTCCCGAACTGCAGGTACACCAGGTATACCTTGAAGATATAAATATGGCGGATCGGTGTATGTCGTGTCATGTGGGGATAAATAAAAATGAAAGTGTTTCAGAAGAGCAGCCTTATACCAATCATCCGAGGAGAGAGGTGTATCTTGGGAATCACCCGCCCGAGAAGTTTGGATGCATATTGTGTCACGATGGCCAGGGGAGGGCAAACATGGATGTGGAAATGGCGCATGGCGAGGTGAGATATTGGACGAAGCCGATGTTCAGGGGTAAGGCAGCGCAGTCGTCATGCATAAAGTGCCATGATAAAGGTGTGGAATTGGTAGAAGGCGGTAAGATTTGGAAGGGGATAAGGTTATTTGAAGAATTGGGGTGCTATGGATGTCATGAGACGGAGGGATTTGGTAAGGATAAGTATAGGATGATAGGTCCGGACTTGACGGGGATAAGTAGCAAGGTAAGCGCTGGATGGTTGGTTGAGTGGTTGAAGGATCCGAAGAAATTTAGACCGACTACACGAATGCCTAATTTTATGTTAGAAGAGGATGAGGCGAAGGCGATATCGTCATATCTGTGGCAGAATTCAAGGGACGCTGACCTTGAGGCACAAGGAGAATTTGATGAAGAGATGATAGAAGAGGGCGCATATGTATTTGAGAGTGTGGGATGTCTGGCATGTCATAGTGATGAGGCGGATACAGAAAGGACACATGGACCGAATCTTGCGAGGATTGGCGAGAAGGTAAACTATGAATATTTGGTCAGTTGGTTATTAGAGCCTAAGGCGCTCCAGCCCAGGACGAGGATGCCGGATTTAAGGCTTGATGTGGAAGATGCGGGGTATCTGGCAGCATATATGATGAGTTTAAGAAGTGAAGTGAGCGAGGCGTCAACAGAGGAGAGAGGGTGGCTGGATGATAAGGAGTTGGCAGGACGGGGAGAAAAGTTGATAAGCAGGTATGGTTGTTTTGGATGTCATAAGATAAAAGGGATGGAGGATAAGGGCAAGATAGGAGTGGAGTTGACGGAGATAGGCTCTAAGGGGATACCTTTTTTTGATTTTGGTTTGTTGGAGAAGAAGATACTTGCTGGAGTTGGGCTGAAGCATTTAGAAGAGAATGTGGGGAAGGCAAGAGATGCCTGGATAAGGGCGAAGTTAGAAGATCCGAGGCAATTTGACAAGGGTAGGTACAGAAAACCTGAGGAAAGATTAATGATGCCGAACTTTGGGTTGAATAAGGACGAAGTAGATGCGTTAGCGATATTGTTGTCGGGTTTGATAGAAGAAAAATTACCTGAGAAGTATATGGCTAAGTTGACTGAAGAGGAGAGGCGTCTGGCGGAGGGTAAGAGGGTAGTGGATAAGTATAATTGTATGGGTTGTCATCAGTTCAGTATAGACAGATTGTATTTGGAGGATGGAATAGAAGTAAATGGGATGGTTAAGCTTGAGGAGGAAGATAGTATATTTTTTCAGTTATGGGAGGATAATGAGAAGTTAGGGCGGAAGGCAGGAGAGACGGCTCAGATAAAGAAGGGGCAAATTAAGAACAGGATAAGGTCGAAGGGCGGCGATATAGCGCCATTTATAATAGATTATTATGTAGAAGAAGAGGGAAGAGTGCCTGAAGAGGCAAAGGTGTTTACGCCGCCTGCTTTATATGGAGAAGGCAAAAAGGTACAATTTCCGTGGTTTTTTAAATTCCTCAACAACCCGATTATCTTGAGACCATGGCTCGAAGTGAGAATGCCAACGTTTAACTTTCATGGCAATGAGGCCTCGTCAGTTGTAGGATATTTTGCAAAAATGGATGGCCAGCAATATCCTTATGAGTTTTTTAAAGAAATAGAAAATAAAGAATATATAGAAAAAAAAGAAAAAGAAGAAGTAGAGAAAAAGGGAAAGGGAGGTTATCTGGCGAAAGCGAGGAATCTGTTCGAATCTAAGAACATAAACTGTGCATCATGCCATGTCAGGGGAGATATAACACCTGAAGGGGATCCGTCAGATTGGGCGCCTGATTTATCATTGGCGAGTGAGAGATTGAAACCAAACTGGATAGTAAGATGGTTGCTAAACCCACAATTAATACAACCCGGCACGAAGATGCCTAGGTTTTTTAGAAAAGGAGCGTTTCAGGAGATTTTTCCAGGAATGCCGGAGGAACAGGCTGAATCAATCAAGGATTTACTCATGAATTTTCCACAAGACATGCTAATAACAAAAGAGCCTGATAAAAGCGTTAAGAAAGAATTAAGTAATACAATTGAAAAAACCAAAGAATCGTAGTAAGACCTTTATTTAATATGAAAAACTATAGTAAACGAATTAAATAAGTTGACATGTTTTCCGTAGGGTAACCCTTTAGGGTTGCTTATAGCAAGGCTAAAGCCCTGCCCTACGTCTATTTATTTTCTGCGTTTACTATAAATAACAGTTACGAAAGAAAATAATATGGAAGAAACAGGAACAAGGTCGATCGAAGATAAAGATGTAAGTCGTAGAAAGGTTTTTTATTTTCTGGGATGGGGTGTTATGTGTTTATTCTTTTCTGCGATAGGTCTTTCAATTGCCAGATTCTTTTTTCCGCGTCTTTTATATGAACCGCCTACGAAATATAAGATAGGTTTCCTGTCCGAGTTTACGTTAGGGGTTAGTGAAAAGTTTATGAAGATAAAGCGGATTTGGGTTGTTCGGGAGGAGGACAAACTGTATGTGATAAAGGCGGTTTGTACGCACCTGGGTTGTACGCCTTTCTGGCTGGCATCAGAGGGCAAGTTCAAGTGTCCGTGTCATGGCAGTGGTTTTACGCCTGATGGGGTTAATATTGAAGGGCCTGCTCCAAGACCCTTAGAAAGAGTGAAGGTTGCAATGGCAGAAGATGGGCAGATTATAGTTGATGAAAGTGTAAAGTATAGAGGTGAACGAGGTCAATGGGGCAGACCAGGCTCATTTATTTCAGTTTGACCACGCTGAGCGTGCCTGCTTGTCGGCAGACAAGGTTTGATGTGACATAATCTGCATTTTGATACAAATACAGAGAGGAGTTAAGAAATGAATAAATATACTGATCATTATATGTATCCCTTTTTAATATTAGTTGCGTTTTCGTTAAGTTTGTTTGTTTGTAGTTCTAAAGACGTCATGGCTGCATATGAAGAAGGTGAGGTGTCAAATGGAGGAACAATAACCGGTACAGTGAAAATTGTTGGTGATGTGCCAGAAACAAAAATGCTAACAGTGGATAAAGATCAGGAGGCATGCGGGCATGATCCCATAGCGTCCGAGGCGTTACTGGTATCTTCCGATAAGGGTGTAAAAACTGCTATAGTGTCTATTTTGGATATTTCAAAGGGAAAAAAGTTCGAAAGACCCGCAAAAAACCCTACAATCGATCAAAAAGGATGTGTCTTTATACCTCATGTTGCCGTAGTTCCACCGGGGAGTACTGTTGACTTACTTAACAGTGATGATGTAATGCATAATCTCCATTCATGGTCTATAAAAAATACAGCATTTAACGAAGGTGTGGCTGGTGGGGCAAAACTCCCTAAAACGTTTGAATATCCCGAGACTATTAAGATAACTTGTGACGTGCATAAATGGATGACTGCATGGTTGATTGTGCAGGATAATCCTTATTATGCCATTACGGATGAAAATGGTAAATTTAAAATTGAAGGTGTGCCGCCCGGCGCTTATACCCTTCAAACCTGGCAGGAATCCTTAGGGAAGGCTAAACAGGAAGTAACTGTAAAATCCGGGGAAGAGACCAAAGCAGATTTTGAGTTGAAGAAGAAGAAAAAACGAAAGAGAAGAAGGAAAAAATAATTTGTGGTTTGTATCTTGTAGGGCGCGTTTCTTACGCGCCGAATAATTGATTGTTATCGGGTACTGAAACCCGAACGTGACTGGTATTTCGGATTTCAGAATGCGGCCTGCCCTGGTGCGATCCGCCCTGCGGTCTGGGCCAGGGATTTCGGATTTATTTCCTTTGCTCCGGAATCTCCAATCCGCAATTAAATATTATTTGTGTCCTAATTTTAAGGGGTCGAATTGTGGAAGAGACAATTTATAGGTCTTTTTTTGGCATGGATTCACGCCTGGCCGTCTGGATAGTGGCTGAGTTACATTTGATGTTTGCCGCCTTTGTATTGGGCGTTCCAATCTTTGCCGTCTTGATGGAGGTCATAGGGGCAAAGACCAAAGACGTGAGGTACGATAATTTAGCATATGAGTTTACGAGGCTTCTCTCTGCGGCTTACGCCACTACTGCAGCCCTGGGGGGGCTTCTGGCCTTTTGTCTCTACGGGCTTTATCCAAAATTCATGAGCTATCTAACCGGGGTATTCCATACCTCGATGTTTATATACGCCTTTATTATTCTTGCAGAGACGTTTTGTCTTTACCTGTATTACTATACATGGCACACACCTTACATGATGAAAAGGAAATGGACGCATATCTCATTGGGTATCGGCATAAACGTTTTTGCTATCGGGGTTTTGGCAATATCTAACTCGTGGACATCTTATATGATGAGTCCTTCAGGGATAGATGGAGAGACGGGGGCATTTGTCGGCACCTTCTGGCAAGCGATCCATAATCCACTCTGGTTGCCTTTAAATTATCATCGCTTTTTAGCTAATATAGCCTTTGGAGGTCTGGTGTGCGGCGCTTATGCAGCCGTTAAGTTCCTCTGTTCACAAAATCAGGAGGAAAAGGCGCATTATGACTGGATGGGTTATGTTGGGAATTTTGTCGCCCTGGCAGCCTTGATACCCCTTCCATTCGCTGGTTATTATATGGGCAGAGAGGTCTATAGCAGTAGCATCGTAATGGGAAACAATATGATGGGCGGCGTATTCTCATGGACGTTTATTGTACAGGCCATCCTTATAGGATTCCTCTTTCTTGGCGGGAATTACTATCTATGGTCAGGGATGCAGCGGATAAAGGGAGCAGAAAGGTATGAAAAGTATATAAAGTATATGGTAGTAGTCCTTATAGTATGTTTTGCCATCTGGCTCACGCCACACAACTTGCCCTTAAGCGCTGAGGAGAAGGATGCCATGGGGGGGGAACAGTATCATCCAATCTTGAAGTATCTTGGTTTGATGTCTGCCAAGAACGCAGTCGTAAACTTCATAATCATTACAACCTTTTTCTGCTTTTTGCTTTATAGGCGCGCAAATAAAGGCGCAACACTTCCATTCTCCCGGCACGGGATGAGCGCGAAGATAGTAATTGGTATAACAGGGGCGCTGGTAGCCGCTTTACTCGCCTGGTATGGTATTAGCATGTATACGCTCGATCCAGCCACAATGGATTTATCTGCTGAAAAGGCAAGGTATTTTAAGCTGCCGGCCGGGCTGATGTTCTTTCAAATATTCGCTGTAGCTGCAGCTATTGTAATAACGTTTTTAAATAAGGGGAAACTTGCCCAGATTGTCCTGTTTGCGGTTACGATTATGAGTGTCGTGCTGATCCTCGGTATCTATGGTTTTGTAATTATGGCTAATGCCAATCCATTTCTGAGGAATATTGCTGTAATTCAGGTGCTAATGGTGCTGAGTTGTATTGCCGTAAATACTGTAATTGATATATATCTGTTTAAGGGCGCTGAGATGATAGGAGGTATTGCGTGGGGCAAGATGAATGTAAGATCACAGTATGCCCTCATCCTTATGTGTATATCTATCGTCTTGCTCATTGCCTTAATGGGTTATATAAGGTCCGGACTCAGGGAGAATTGGCACATATATGGGGTCATGCAGGACACATCTCAATGGGCTTACACCCCAACCATGGCTTATATGGGGAAGGTAATGGCGGCATGCACTATAATCTTTTTGGGTATTGTCACGTTTCTTTTCTGGCTTAGTGGTGTTTCAGAAAAGAAAAAACATGCTGTGGAGCAAGAGGCTGCTGAAATTCCAGTAATTGTGCCTGCAGGAGCGAATGGAGGGGAAGTAATAACTAAAGATTCTGATGTTTGCGCCGGGCAAAAGGATATGTATTCGAGGAGGAGAGATAAGGAGTGAATAAACCCTTCCTCAATGTGGTTATATTTACAGTGTCATTTCTTCTCGTTTTCGTATACATATGCGGATTGCTAACCAAGATTTCCGGGGAAAAGGCGGCTGTGGCTGGTATTGGAGGGGTTAGCCCTGAGGCTGGAGAGGGTATCTTCTGGGGCAAAGGGAAATGCCATACATGTCATCAGGTGGGGACAAGGGGCAGCGCAGTTAGATGTCCTAACCTGGAAAGCGTTGCGGAAAAGGCTTTAGAAAGGGTGAAAGAAAGGTCAGAGCAGGGTAAACCTGGCATGACGACTACAGATTACCTGGTAGAATCTATTGCTTTTCCTAATGATTACGTTGTCGATGGCTTCAAGGCTGAGATGCCATTAGTGTATGCGCCGCCTATTTCCTTAAACCAGGAAGAGATTACGGCCGTTATAAACTATTTACAAACAGAGGGGGGAGAAGCGGACGCATCAGCCATTAAAATACCACAGGAGGTGGTTAAGAAGATAAGCGCCGGCAAGGAGGAAGTTGCGGCATGGGCGCCTTACATAGAAGGCGATCCGGAAGTGGGAGAGACCTTGTTCTTTGATACAAAGAGCAGGGCGGGTTGCGCCAAATGCCACACAGTGAAAGATAAGGGTGAAAAGGTAGGCCCTGAACTAACTACTGTTGCAGGGACTAGAACACCACAATTTCTGGTTGAATCAATCATCAAACCAAGCGCCGTGATTGCGAGTGGTTTCGAGCCGTATCTGGTTATTACGACTGATGGAGAATATATTACCGGGGTAAAGAGGTTTGAAGATGAAGAATGGATTGAGCTGGCAACTCAAGAAGGTGAGATAATCGAATTGCCAAAGGAAGAGATCGAAACAATTAGCCCGCAAACGACGTCTATTATGCCGAGTTTTGCCAAAACGCTAAACATGGAGGAATTCCATAATATCCTGGCATTTCTGTTAAGATTGCAATAAATTAGCTCCCGCTGGTCGCTAATTTATGATTGTTTTGCTGCGCAAAACAAAATTTATATAAATAAGGAGTAGGGTGGGCATTGCCCACCAAAAACATATAAATGAGTAAAATATCTGTATTCTGGTATTCCGTTATAGCATTTGTAGTGGGTATTGTAATAATATATGCTGTGCCATCCTCCTTTGGATTGACTCTGCCATTAACCGCAAAATTAATGTATATATTACTACTTGTAATTGGGATTGGCCTCTATATTACATATAATGATGAAAAACTGAAGGAATTTGTGCGCATTATAACTGAGTTTTTGAGGGGGAAACCTGAAAAATCTACCTATAATGTGATACGGATAGTTATTTTGGCAATAATTCCACTCCTGATTGGATGGTCAATATATGACTTTAAGGCGCCAAAGGCGCAGTCACCCACAGGGTTGAGGATACAGCATCCGACTATTCCCGGAAAATTTGAACACCTTGTGAATCCTCTAAGAGAACCTGAGGATGAGATCGTAAAGAAATTCATTGAAGAAGAGAATATGGGAGATATTGGTTTAGAAGAAGCCAGGGGGCTGCTTGCAGAAAAATACATGGATGAAGGGAGAGCCCTTTATCAGATTAATTGCCGTCCCTGCCATGGTAGTACGGCAGATGGCTCGGGCCCTATGGCGGAAGGTTTTCAATTGAGGCCTATTAATTTTACTGATCCCGGCACAATTGCCACAGTAGTAGAGTCGTATGCCTTCTGGAGAGTGGCTGAGGGAGGGCCGAAACTTCCTCCAACATCTACACCCTGGGATTCAGCCATGCCTATATGGAAGGACGACCTAACGGATGATGAGAAATGGAAGATAATCATTGCAGAATATGATACTGCAGGCGTCGAACCCCGTATACCGGAGGAATTACACTAATTATATATCATAGGAATTCCCCTCACCCTCCCCTCTCCCCCAGGGGAGAGGATTAGGGTGAGGGGGTTAACTTGATATATCAGAAATTCTATAACTTATTGATATTAAGGGATTTAAGGATTAATGAATTCCTCAATCCCTTAATTCCTAAATCGCCACTCGTTAATTGTGAGCGGAGCAAACTAAGTTCTATGGGTATGTTAATTCGAATACTATTTCAAGGAGTATTAGGAATCATCATAATTATTGCGGTTTCAAAAAGTGTTCAGGTCTTTGCGCAAACTGATGAAGAAGTCGAGGCGGGGAAAAAGATCTTCGATAAAAGATGCTGGTTTTGCCATGGTCGTGAGGGAAGAGGAGATGGGCCTGTGGCAGATTATGTGGTTCCCAGACCACGGGATTTTGTAACGGCATTATTTAAATTTCGCACCACAGAGAGTGGATATCCGCCAACTGACGATGATCTCTTCAGGACCATTAAGAGAGGGGTGCCGGGCACTGCAATGCCTACCTTTAAAGATTTACTTAATGAAGAGGAAACAAATCAGGTGATACAATATATTAAGACTTTTTCTTATATATTTACTGATCCGGATCTTGATCCATATAAACACAGGGTCAAGGTTAATAAAATTAATTTAACATCCGAGTCTCTCGCTAAAGGTAAAGAAGTTTATAACAAGGCTGAATGTTTTAAGTGTCATGGGGAAGCGGGCAGGGGAAATGGAGAATCGGCTAAGGGACTTACTGATCAACGCGGACTTCCCATACTGCCCAGAAATCTGTTAAAGGAATGGAGGTACAAAGGCGGGACTGAGATCGAAGATATTTATACAAGATTTACAACCGGGATGGATGGCACGCCAATGCCTTCTTTTGTTGATAACCTTACTGATGAGGAAAGATGGCATCTGTCTTATTATGTGAAGTCTTTGATTCGTGATGTTGACAGAAGTGAGATAGTTATTATATCAAAGTATATCAAAGGTGATTTGCCTGCAGCGCCTGATGACGCTAGATGGGATGAGATAGGAAACATTAATGTGGGTCTCACCGGACAGGTATTGGCAAGACCACGCTGGCAGATTCCATCAGTTGACCTTATATCCGTGAAATCGATGTATAATGATAGCGAAATTGCCTTTCTACTGGAATGGGATGATAGATTTAAGGACGTAGAGCATGATGAAGGGATGGTTGATTTAGAGGGTGACAAGGAATTCACGTACGTAAAGTTGTATGCTTCTACTGCTGAAGATGAAGAGGAGATGGCAGAAGAAGATTATGAAGAAGGTGAGGAATCAGAAGAAGGGGAAGAAGAGGAGTATGAGGAGTATGAGGAGTATGAGGAGTATGATGAGTTTTTTGAAGAAGAGGAGATAGCGCTCCCGGAGTGGATTTTGAGAGATTCTGTCGATATTCAATTTCCCGTAAAGATTCCTGAGGCAAGCGCAAAGCCTCATTTTTTCCTGGGTAATTCAGGTAATCCTGTTAATCTGTGGCGATGGAAAGCAGACATGCAGGAAGACCCTGAGAAGAATTCGGCTGTGGAAGAATATAATGCCACAGGATTTAAGAATCCCATTAAGGCGCAACCGCCGGAGAGTCAGGCAGCTAGTAGCAATGGACATTGGGAGGATGGCAGATGGAGAGTTGTCATGAAAAGGGCGTTAACTACCGAAGATAAGCGTAAGGATATTCAGTTTGAAAAGGGTAAATTAATCCCGATTGCATTTCATGCCCGGGACGGTTCTAATGGGGAGGCGGGACTGAAGATGGCTCTTTCGTCCTGGTATTATTTGAGTCTTGAGACGAGTACTCCAATAATGGTGTATGTTTATGGCTTTATCGGCTTTCTCCTCGCTGGAGTAGCTGAGATGTTACTTGTATGGAAGAGTCGTTCAAACTAACTGTAGGGCATAAAAGAGTATGGTGTTTCGGGAGAAACTCTCGATACACAGAGTATTTTAAATTTTCTATTTTATCGGGAATATATATCGTTTATAATTTGTCATTAATATATAAGCGGTTTACCCAAGCTTTGCCTGGGAAGGCTGAAAGAAGCTTTGTAGCCGCATGCTTTAGCCTGCGTGAATATACATACAGCAAGCAGCATGCGTTTATTAACACTGATGGGTGGATTGATTTAAATTCCTTGAAATAACGCAACCTAAAGGTTGCGGCTACATAATACGTATTATTTTCCAAAAGATTAAGGAGAAAAGGATTATGATAAAAAATATATTTATGTTAAAAATATTTGGTATTATTACTATTATTATGGGACTTAATAATTATTACGTATATGGATATAAAGAAATAGATGTCACAGATGGAGGGTCAATCTCAGGCACTGTAAAATTTGCCGGCGAGAAGATTCCCGAGGTGAAATCAATTCCTGTAGATAAGGACCAGGAAGTTTGCGGCTCGGAACCAAAGCATTCTGAAAAATTTGTTATCAATGCTGAAAATATGGGATTAAAGTATGTAGTGGTCTCTATTGAGAGTATTGGTATGGGTAAAAAAATTGAAGCCCCAGCCGAAGGTTATAATCTAGGTCAAAGAAGATGCTGGTTTGAACCCCACGTAATGGCTGTCCCTGCAGGAGCTAGCGTATCTTTCCCCAATAAAATTGATAAAGTTATGCATAACCTTCATTCCTATACGATGCCGTCAAATAGTAATCGCCCTTTTAACAAGGGAGTGCCTTTTGGGGGCACATTTTCTGTAACTTTAAAAAAACCCGGCCTGGTAAAAATGACATGCGATGTGCATAAATGGATGCTGGCTTGGATTGTTGTGAAAAACAATCCATATTATGCAGTAACAGACGAGAATGGGAATTTCAAGATTGAAAACATACCGGCAGGCACATACAATGTTCAGGCATGGCATGAGGCCCTTGGAAGACGTGAAAATGTTGGTGTTTCTGTAAAGGCAAATGAGGATACGAAAACAGATTTTGAGCTTAAAAAGAAGAAAAAAAGGAAGAGAAGGAAGAAAAGGAAGAAATAAATAGGTTGACTTTAAAAGAAATTTAAATAAAATAAAATTTATTTACAAATAATCAGTAGTGTCCGGTTAGATTTTTGCGTGCGCTGCTTTTGTCATACCCGAATGCTTCCCCGTTTTCACGAGGACAAGCTTATCGGGTATCTAAGAGGCCCGTACATCCTAGATTCCCGCTAA
>MAYW01000121.1 GCA_001723765.1 Candidatus Scalindua rubra | reverse complement strand
GGTGGGTCTATGGGTGGGGGAAGGTGGAGGGACACTGTGAGCAAAGCGAACAGCTATTTTAGTTTTCTTCTTAGAAAGAGTAATATCCCTTAATTAAAGAAGGGGTATAAAATATTAATTCTATACCCCTTCAAAAAATTATGGTCACAATTTGGTCACAATTTTAAGCTTAGCTTGAATGTCACTTTGTCGTAAGTCCTTGTTTGACAATATGGGCGATACTGGACTTGAACCAGTGACCCCTTGCTTGTCGAGCAAGTGCTCTAGCCAACTGAGCTAATCGCCCATACAATTTAGTGTTTAGTTCGTTTAGTTAAATAGTAACCCTCGTAACCAGTAAATTGCTACACATATATATAAAAATTCAAATTATCAAAAATGATATATAGTGTCAAGGAAATTCAAAAGCGGTTTTTTCTATTCGTGTTACAGATGTTAAGCCCATTTATTCAGAGTGTCTGCCTGAATATATTTAACCATTAAGGCAAAAACATTACGAGTTATGGTTAATATCGCAGAAAGATATCTGGAGAAAAAAATGTTGAAAAAAAGAATTTTGAATGATAATAATAAATTAGCTGGTAGCTAATTATTATAGTACCTTATTTCCTAAATCTTGACGGATTTCAGCAAAGCTAACTAAGCTAAGCTCAGCTTTGGCCATTTGTAATTTGTTTGTAATTTGGTGATTTGAAATTTATTGAACTTGTTTTTACTAATCCATGTTAGGGAGTAATAAGATTGTCTGATCCAATTGTTGAAAGGATTTTTGAGTTAAAGAAGAAACACAACGCAATTATCCTGTCACATAATTACCAGCGTGGTGAGATTCAAGATATTGCTGACTTTGTTGGTGATTCTTTGGGGCTATCTCAGCAGGCTGCAAAAGCAGATGCAGATTTAATAGTATTTTGTGGTGTCCATTTCATGGCGGAGACCGCAGCGATTTTATGTAAGAACAAAACGGTTATCATGCCGGATGAACATGCCGGATGCCCAATGGCTGCGATGATTACGGCAAGAGAATTGAGGGAGAAAAAGAAACTTTATCCAAATGCTAAGGTAGTATGTTACGTTAATAGCACGGCGGCTGTTAAGGCAGAAAGCGATATATGCTGTACATCATCAAATGCAACGAAGATTGTATCTTCTATCCCTGAAGATGAGGATATATTATTTGTTCCTGATAAGAGTCTTGGTGCATACGTGTCATCATGCTTAAATCGAAAGATGATTTTCTGGGATGGATATTGTCCCTCTCACCACAGAATACTTGCTGAGCAATTAGTCAAATTAAAATCCGAGCACCCAAAGGCAAAAGTAGTCGTTCATCCTGAGTGTACGCCTGATGTGATTTCTCTGGCAGATCATGTTGCAAGTACCACCGGTATTATAAAATATGCAGGCAGCAACAATACAAAAGAATTCATAATTGGCACTGAGATTGGAATATTGCATCGGTTGCGTAAGGAAAATCCTGATAAAACATTTATACCAATTACGCCTTTGTCAGATTGCCCTAATATGAAATTGAACACACTCGAAAAAGTAATGTGGTCGCTGGAGGATATTCAATATGTGATCACAGTTCCAGAAGAAATAGCAACGGAAGCCAGGCAGGCAATTCAGAAGATGTTAGACCTGTCATAAGTGTTGGCATAGCCACCCGCCTGCCGTCGGGCAGGCAAACAAGTTCGAAGTGCCTAAAGTAAATTAAAGTGCCTATTTTTTAGCTGTGTGAACTACGAATTAGTCTCTAAGTCGACAATTTCTTGCTTTTTCTGACAGAAAATTGTCACCTGAGAGACTGTTCTACCACACCGTTCGGCTGAGCTCACGCCGATGCCTTCGGTGTGGTAAAGAAAAATGTTTAGTAACAAAATTGTGGAATAACTTGCTGGTTCAATTATCTTGATTGAACCTGAATATTTCGGTTCAGGCTACAAGCCTGAACCAGCAAAAGTTCTTTGAGTTATAAACCAGTAACAACCCTGTTGAGCCAAAAGTAAACAGCTTTATAATTTAGCTATTCTTTATACTTAAGGGAAAGCCTGCCCTGGTGCGATCTGCCCTGCGGTCTGGGCCAGGGTTTGAAAACCGTAGGTTTTCATTTGACAACCTGGCCGAGTCAGAACATATCAGAAATTTATCCCTTTTTGGTTCTGGCTCGGCCAGGTTGGGTGTTTTTTTCTATGAAAAAAACTCATAGCTATCTAAAGTATTTAAATGTAAAATTTATTAAGCATAGGACTTGGCTCACTCATTTGTTACATTAATAGATCATGTGTTCCCCCTTTAGAAAAGGGGGAATAAGGGGGATTTGTATTGTGTTATCATACAATAATAGATTGAAAAAATACTCAAGGGAGCTAAGAAAAAATATGACTGAGGCAGAAAAATTGCTTTGGTCAAGAATAAGGAGAAAACAACTTAAAAATTGTCAGTTTTACAGACAAAAGATTATAGGTAACTTTATAGTTGATTTTTACTGTCCAAAGTCAAATTTAATTATTGAGCTTGACGGAGGACAGCATTACAGTGATGAGGGAATGAAGAAGGATAAAAGTAGAGATGCTTATATGAAAAGGATTGGACTGAGAGTCTTAAGGTTTTCAGATAGAGATGTTTTCAAAAATCTCCACGGGGTTCTTGAAGCAATATGGGAGAATTTGAATCCCCCTGGCCCCCTTTAAAAAAGGGGGGATAGTAAGGAGGGTTTTTTTGATAAAGGGGGGAAAGATATAGATGTTTTCATTGGAATTGGGAATAGAACGGAAGCTTTATTTGAAGAGGGATAGTATGGAAATTTTCTTTGGAAGGATAGGATGACATGAAACTTTCTACGAAAGAGGAAGATGATATAGATGTTTAACTTGATAGTATAGGAAATTTCATTTTAAGTACTTATAAATCAACAAAATACAGTTGTCCCCCCTTTAGAAAAGGGGGTCAGGGGGATTTGAAATATTGAAGATAGTTGAATTTTCAACAAGAAGGCGGGTTACTGTAGTGATGTTAATGGCCACACTGGTCATCTTTGGATTAATATCATTTAAACGACTTCCCATTAATCTCTTGCCCGATATCTCATATCCTACGCTAACAGTGCGTACTGAATATCCTGGCGCTGCACCCAGTGAAATTGAGAATCTTATATCAGAGCCAATTGAAGACGCGGTGAGTGTAATATCAAATGTGGTACGGGTGAGTTCCAGATCACGGCCAGATGTTTCTGAGGTAGTTATTGAGTTTGCATGGAAAACAAATATGGATTTTGCGTCAATGGACGTCCGTGAAAAGCTTGACCTTGTGGACTTGCCAGATGACACTGCAAGGCCGATCTTGTTACGTTTTGACCCTTCTCTTGACCCCATAGTGAGACTGTCTTTGTATGGGGATGAAGATCTTATTACGCTTCGTATTTTGGCAGAGGAAGAGCTAAAGCCAGTTCTTGAAGGTTTATCAGTAGAAGGTGGAATAGTGGGTGAAGAGACTGTTAGTGGAGTTGCTGCCGTAAAAGTAAGTGGAGGATTGGAGGAAGAAATACATGTGGAGTTGCAAGAGGCGAGACTTGCAAATTTGGGAATACCCATTTCTCAAGTGATTACGCGTCTCAGCGAAGAAAATATTAATCTAACTGCCGGAAATATTAAAGAGGGAGAGATTGAATATATCGTAAGGACTTTTAATGAATTTAAACAGGTAGATGAAATAAAAGATATTATTATCGATTTTAAAAACAAGGCTTCTATTAGGGTAAAAGATGTTGGGAACGTAAGAAAAGGTCATAAGGAACGTGATGTGATAACTCGTGTAAATGGGAAGGAAAGCGTGGAAATAGCAATATTTAAGGAAGCTGGCGCAAATACCGTTACTGTAGCAAGATTGGTTAAGAGACGATTAGGGGAAATAGAAAAAAAGTTAAGGAAATTTTCGGATTCTATTAGATTGGACATAATCTTTGACCAATCAAGATTTATTGAAAGATCAATAAAAGAAGTAATCTATACTGCTCTTTGGGGTGGAATCTTAGCCATAATCGTACTTTTCTTCTTTCTTAGAAGTATTATGAGTACTTTGATTATCGGTCTGGCAATTCCTCTTTCAGTTGTAGCAACTTTCTTTTTTATGTATATATCAGGAGTATCCCTGAATGTAATGTCATTAGGTGGTCTTGCGCTTGGTATTGGAATGCTTGTAGATAATTCAATAGTGGTACTTGAAAGCATCGATAGATATCACAGAAAAGGGTATAGTGCAATTAATTCAGCAAATACAGGTGCGAGCGAAGTTGGCAGGGCCGTAATTGCATCTACCCTCACGACAATATGCGTATTTATACCAATTATATTTGTTAAGGGAATAGCAGGCCAGTTGTTTAATGATCAGGCGCTTACTGTAACTTATTCACTTCTTATCTCACTCTTCGTTGCTATTACGTTGATTCCAATGCTGTCATCAATAAGGATTACGCGAAAGAGAAATGTAGAGATAGAGAATAGCGAGCAAAGTGAAGTCGTAAATCATGATCCTTTGCCCACGAGGATACTTTATATATTACTTTATCCTTTATTCTTTATATTTAATATTGTTTTTTCAGCGATTACGAGGGTTTATCCAGGAGTTATTGGTTTTGCGTTATCATGCAAGTTGTTGATTATTATTATTGCACTTTCAATACTTGGTGGAGCATGGTACCTGTTTACGGATTTAGGGAAGGAACTTATCCCGGAATTAAGACAAGGAGAATTCTCTATTAATATTAGAAAACCAATTGGAACACCACTTTCCAAAACATTGGAGACTATTAAGGGGATAGAGGAAATAGTAGGACATAATCCCGAAGTACAGACGGTATACACTATTACCGGGTCAACCAGTCAGGCAGGTGGAACTATAGCAGAGGAGAGAGAGGATATCGGTGAAATAAACATTGGCCTGAGAGAGAAATCTAATCGCAAACTGGAGGAAAGCGTAATAGCAGATATGAGGCAAAGACTAAAGCCGATTCCGGAGATTGAGTATAAGTTTACGCGTCCGGCATACTTCAGCTATGTAACTCCTGTTGAGGTAGAGATAAAGGGATATAACCTAAATATTCTTGAGAAATTATCCGGGATGGTTATGGCTAAATTGGAAGAAGTGAAAGGTCTTGCAGACATTAAATCTACGATAGAGGGAGGGATACCAGAAATCCAAATAGTCTTTGACAGACAAAAACTATCACATCTCGGATTGGACTTAAATACGATTGCCAACACGATCAGAGATAATGTTTTAGGTAATGTAAGCACGGAATTTTCAAAGAGAGAGAGAAAGGTTGACATTCGCGTTCGTGTAAGAAGGAAGGATATTGCCGGTATTGAAGATTTGGAGAATTTTGTAGTTAATCCTGAAGGAGAGAGGCCTATTCCTCTGGCTGCAGTTGCAGAAATAAATATCGAAAAAAGTCCCGGTGAAATAAGGCGTTTGAATCAAGAACGTGTTGCAATAGTTTCTGCTAATCTTGTAGGAAGAGATTTGCGCAGCTCCATCAGGGATATAGAGGAAAAGATTACGAATATTAGGATACCTGATGGTTTTGAGGTATCTGTTAGCGGACAGAGTCGTGAAATGCTTGTTGCTTTTTCAAGTATGTTTTTTGCCATACTCCTGGCGGCATTTTTGGTTTATATCGTAATGGCGTCACAGTTCGAATCGCTACTTCACCCTTTTGTGATAATGGTTACTATACCATTTGCTTTGGTAGGTGTGGTGATAGCGTTGTTTATAACTTCAAAACCCATAAGTGTTATAGTCTTAATAGGTGTTGTTATGCTTGCGGGGATTGTCGTAAATAATGCAATTGTTCTAATTGATTGTATTAACGCTCGTCGGAAAGAGGGTATGCCAAGAAGAGAAGCCATTATCGAGGGAGGCAGGATACGACTGCGTCCAATATTGATGACGACAACTACTACAGTTCTCGGATTAAGCCCATTGGCGCTTGGGTTGGGTGAGGGTGCAGAACTCAGGATGCCTATGGGAATTACCGTAATTGGCGGATTGCTTTTTTCAACATTGTTAACCCTTGTACTGGTTCCTGTTGTGTACGATATTGTAGAGAAAATAAAAGAGTCGTTCTGGAAAAAGGAAAGAGTTTGACAGGATAAATGATCAGGATTAAGGAATTTAGGGATTTGAATTGTGTCAAGCGCTTTCTAATTGGTGATCCTTAGCTTACCATTCTAATATGTGTTAGGCTTTTTCCTTTAGCTTGCCGGTAATAAACTTGTGTAATGTGCTTGATATTAAAGTCTGATAAGGAATACCTTCTTTTGCGGCTTTTTTTTGAATCCTTGTTAAATCCCGGGAGGAAATACGAATGTTAATCCGTTTATCCTTCATTAAGGGATTTCTAGCAGCTTCCTCAAGTTGCCTCTTTTCGTTTTGGAAATTTTTAATGCTTTCGAACTCGCCTCGTTCAAAGTCACGTAGAATTTTAAGTTCTTCTTCATCGAATTTAAGTTTGTTCTTATTCATTCTAAATACTCCTTTGTTGCTTTTCTGCTCGGTATAATTGTTTTTAGAAACCGTATCCCTTTCTCCCTTTGTTATCTAATATTTGGTTTTATACGTTTTTAAGTTTGCTTTGACTTTCTATAAGTAAGAAGTCATTGTCATTATGTAAGATTAAAATATCATTTTCTATTGCTACTGTTGCTATTAAACAATCCATAGCCCGTTTAATAGTTATTCCCTTTTTACGAAGTGTTCTATATAGTTGAGCAGATTTTATAAAGGTTGCATATGACATAGGAAGAAAGACTAAACATTCTAATAATTTTTTGGTTTTATTAAACTCTTTATCATTTTTTATCCCTTGAAGAACCTCAGTTATTACAATTCCGCATATACAAATGTCCTCATCATTAAGGATAAGTTTTTCAAGCAAGCCTACATGGGGAAACGGTTTTGAGGCGAAGAAATCAATCCAAACGCTGGTATCAACCAATATCATATTTTGTAACCTTTTCTCATCTCATTTAAATTGCCTTCCCACGTTACCTTACCTTTTAATTCCAGAATCCTTCTTTGTTTCTTATGCCGTAAAAGTTCCTTTAAAGCATAATTAATTAGAGACTTCTTGGTTTTTATACCAGTTGCTTTGATGCAATCTTTTACTAATTTATCATCAAGTACTATATTAGTTCTCATTACAACCTCCTTTCTATACACATTTTATCTGTATTTATGTGTATTGCAAGAGTTTTTTGGATAACGTTTGAATTGAGCAGTACAGATACTATGGCTTAAAACGAAAATGAATTAATAGGTGTTGTTGTATATATTAAGCATTATAAATCCCCCTAACCCCCTTTAGAAAAGCATGCCTGACGGCCCGCCTGCCCTGTCCGTCCGACAGGCGGGCATCCGTCTGACAGGTAGGCAGGGAGGAATAAGGTGGATTTGAATTGTGTCAAGTGGCCAGATGTGACGCCTTATAGTATTTTGATACGTAAATTTCTTTGGAGCCTTTTTGTAATATCCACTTTCGAAAAATCTAAGATTTGTTACATGTGCGTCTAATTTATCGACATAACCAAGTTCTATTGGTGGAGAAACCCCAATCGTGCTGAGGATCTTTTCCATGCCTTTTTCCCAAGAGGCAAAAAGGTCTACACGATGGATTTCCTCTAACCGCTCGTGTTCTGGAGAGCAAATTTCCAGCCGAACAGGAATAAGAAAGCTTCGTGAATCAGGTAATTGGTCGATGATATCCAAGGCTTCTCGTATTTCCTTTTGCACATATCCTCTTTTGGTAACCGAGTTTGACGAAAGTAATGCCAGGACAAAGTTACTTGTGCGAATCGCTTCCCTTATCGCAACTCTCCATCTCTGGCCGGGAAGAATTGTTTTAGTATCCAACCACGGCGTAATTCCGGTCGGTTTAACACTCGGTAAATTCGGTTTGCGCTTTCCGCATCCTCACGGGCGTAACTGATAAACACTTTTGTGTCGACTATTGCCATCAATTCCTCCAACATCTTGAAACATAACGACTTGCATCAGTTGCTGCCTCCTGATGATGTTGATTGCAACAAACCATTGAAAAGGAAACAGAAAAAGCTTTGAAAAGCGAATGGCCTGGCGGTCAACTGAATGCAATTGTTAGGCAAAATAGAACCGTCTCATTTTATTCATTTTATTTAAAGTGTAGTAAGTATAAACTGTACCCTATTTCACAAACTCATTTGTCAAATAAAATAGTGTCTGTCCCTAATTACTTTCAGCATTATAATCTGCAACAAGTAGTACTTCCCTCAAATAAGTATGACCTTCTCCATGAGGAATCTTTGCAGTTAAGTCAAATTTAGGATTTTTTACCAGGGTAATTAATTCCTTCAAATCTCTGAAGAATCTGGAAACACTACTTGGCAAGATCTTTTGTGTTATTTTATCAGTATCCGATGGCCAATAACCATCCGGCCATTCAGGTGATTCACAGTTGGGATTGAGTGTGTATCTTGTATCTTAGAATATCTTCCTGGGCGTTCCGCATATGCTCGATCTCTTCGTATACAGAATGCATTCCTTTTTGAGGACGTACATTGCAAAGTTCAGGTTTGAGGTCTTTTAATACTTCTTCCAATGTGGCATGTGCCTGACCACCTTTTAATAATTCGATTAAGTCTTTTCGTAACGCCTTGTCATTCATGGTTATCCACTTTTAATAAATTATATTATGGAAAGCAAGGGAAAGTTTAGACCTGAGACCAGATTTAAGCCCGTGTAAAATCAATAAATTAACGCAACCTTCACCCTGTTAAATATCTTATAAAATATGAGTAATTAAGCGGTATAGTAAAGATTATGTCCGTATATTATAAACACAGAGAATAAAGCTTATTTAACAGGGTAAAGGTTGCGGCTACTATTTATGTGCTTTTTCTATAAAAAAAACCCATAGCTATCTAAAGTTTTTAGATGTAAAATTAAGTATGATGAATATACCTGAATTCGCAGTAAAACGACCGATAACGACATTAATGATAATTTTAAGTATAGTAGTTATAGGATGGATATCATTATATCGGATACCCCTTGCGTACCTTCCAGAGATTACGGGTCATTTCATGAGAGTACACATACCTTATGAGTCCTCTTCTCCACAGGAGGTTGAGGATTTAATTACGTTACGCGTAGAAGAGGCCCTCGGGACAGTAAAACATGTGGAAACAATCGAATCAACCTCGACAGACGTTAGTTCAGACGTCACATTAGAATTTAAGATAGGCACAGATATGGATATTGCGATGATGGGAGTACGAGACAAACTCGAACAGATAAGGAATAAACTTCCAGAAGACATAGAAAACATACGCATCTTCCGATTTAAGTCTGATGACTTACCAATTGTGGAATTTAGTGTATCTATACAGGGTGAGATTAGTGAATTATATGATATTGTTGAAGATGTTATTAAACCTAAGATTCAAAGGATAAATGGCGTTGCAAACGTAAATGTACGTGGTATTGAACAAAAACAATTATTTGTAGAACTGGATCTCGAAAGACTCAAATCTCACAACATAGACACGTTTGCTTTAAGAAGATATCTAAGAACAAATAATATAAATGTATCAGCGGGTGACATAATTGAAGGATCAACAAAATACATAGTTCGTGCAATAGGTGAGTTTCAAAACGTAAATGAAGTAGCTACTTTACCTGTTAATAAGAAAGGCATAAGGCTTTCCGACGTGGCTGATGTTAGATTTGACTTTCCTACAAAAAAAAGTTATCAGAGACTCCATGGAAGAAACGCCGTTAAGGTAAAGGTAATGAAATCATCTGACGCAAATATGGTGGCTGTGGCAAGGGAAGTGACAAATACTATCGACAAGATTAAGGCAGACCCAAAGATGAAGAGTTTAGATGTTTATGTCTATCGTGACAGATCTCAACCTATACTTGAGAGACTAAAGAATCTGAGAAATGCGGGATACATCGGGGGCGCACTGGTTATATTCATCCTTTTCTTCTTTCTCAGGAATGCAAGAAGTACAATGATTATAACTGCTGCTATACCAATCTCAATATTATGTACACTCTGTCTAATATTTCTGTTAAGGAAGATTGCAGGTTCAGAGATAACACTTAACATTATATCAGTTACAGGATTTATGCTGGCGATAGGGATGCTAGTAGACCCTGCCGTTGTAGTTCTTGAAAATATCTTCAGACACACAGAGCAAAAGAATCTTGGACCAAAGGAATCTGCTATTGCCGGCAGTAATGAGGTGAGCATTGCTATCACTGCAGCAACAGCTACAACAATATGCGTCTTCATACCATTGATATTCCTTTCTAAATCCAGATTGGGCATCTTTATGTATGATTTTGGTATAACAATATGTTTTGCATTGATTTCATCGCTATTTGTGGCCTTGACTTTAGTGCCATTATTTGCATCAAGATTTCTCAGGTTTCCTGAGGAAGACCCTGAACTTGTTTCAGGGAAAGAACATAATAAGGCATCCAGAAAATCATTTTTTATAAAATACCTAACGAATCAATACACAAAATTTATTGAGTTAATATTAAGGCTCAGGTTAATATTGAAATTGATTGTTGTCGTAATTGTTATATTGATCAGTGTCCTATCCTGCTATATTTTATTTTTTCATCTGAAACAAGAAGTACTTAGACGAGGTGTTTATAGAGAAGTTCATATACTGGTCGATACACCAAAGAGCTATAGTCTTGACGATACAAAGATGCTTTTTGGAAGATTAGAAGGGATTCTTCAGGAAAAAGAGGACGAATTAGAGATTGTAACTATTTCCAGTAATTTCGATAGAAGTGGCGGTTCACTGGCAATATACCTTGTAAGAAAGGATGATTCAAAACGGTCTATGTATGCCTTGTCTAAAGAGATAAGGTCTGCGCTTCCAATCATTCCAGGGGTAAAGTACAGGAAGGGGTTTATGCACGGTTATGGTGGTAGAGGCGCTAGTATCGAAATAAAGGGACGAAATATTGACACGCTAACGAGATTGGCGGATGATATTAAGGAACGGCTTGCTACTATTCCTGATTTGAGTGATATCGAGACTAATCTGGAGAAAGGTAAGCGTGAAATAGTCGCAGTTTTTGATAAGGAAAAGGCCAAGAGGTATGGATTAACCTCACAGAGAATTGCCTTTGGTATCTCAGGTTCATTAAGTAGCAGAGAAATAAGTAGATTCAAAGTTGCAGATAAAGAAATCGATATAAATATGCAGCTTAAAGAGGAAGACCGTCAACGTCTGGATCAGTTAAAAAACCTTGAATTTGAAAATGTAGAAGGAGAAGGTGTAGTATTAGGAAGGGTGGTTGATTTTGAAGGAAGGAGAGGTCCCAAGGCAATTGAAAGAAAAGATCGTAAGCCGATAGTTACAATCACAGCAGAATATAAAAAGAAAGGTATTAAAAAGATTAAGGAAGATATCAAGGCAAAGTTGGCAGATATTAATCTGCCTGCTGGCTATACGTGGAGTTTAGGAGGGGAATTCAGGAGGTATGAAAGCGAGATAGCTGAAATGATATTTGGATTGGTCCTTGTTGTAGTACTAATTTACATCATAATGGCATCGCTCTTTGAGTCATATATTCACCCACTGACAATCTTGCTAACAATCCCATTTGCGTTTACGGGTGTGGCAGTTGTCTTTTATCTGGCAGATTTACCTCTCGATAGCTTTTCTCGTTTGGGTTTGATGCTCTTATGCGGTTTGGTTGTAAACAATGCGATTGTCCTTATTGATTATATTAACCGTCTACGAAGAGGGGGTATGGATAGGTACAATGCGATTATAAAGGGCGGAAGGGACCGCTTGAGACCTATATTGATGACAGCCTTTACGACGATTCTGGGTCTTTTGCCAATGACACTTCCACTTTTTATTCCAGCGATATTCGGCCCATTTGAGGGTAGAGAAAGGATCTGGGCCCCTGTGGGGCTGGTTATAATATCTGGTTTGATTACTTCTACAATACTTACCCTGGTCATTATACCTACAATCTATTCGTTAATAGATGATCTTGGAAGATGGATGAAGAAGCTTTTTACCATCGCATAATTGAATTACACAATTATCTTAGGCGGTTTATGAATATTTATTACAAGCTGAAGCATGTTTTGGGGAAAGCAAAATTGAATTATCTTTCATTATTTTAATTATCAAACCACACATATCTGGATATAAAGTTGAAAAAATATATACTATCTCTGCTTGAAAATGTCTCGATAATTATATAGCATTGCCGAAAGTGAACATAAAAATAATAGTAACAGTAATAATAATAGTCTTAATGCCGGTATTGCTTTTTGCCTGTACGACATTAAAACCTGTAGAAAAGCTGACTGACAAGGAGTTGATAGATAAGTATTATAAGACTGACCTTAAGCTTTATATGGTGAAACGTGCTGGGAGAACTAATCCATCTACACCAGAATATCCTAAGGGATATGGTGGTGAAGGAAGTGGTTATAGCAGTAAGGATATTGAAAAAATAAAAAAAAATTAAAGAAAAATTAGATGTCATGAGGCAAGAACTTATTAAGAGGGGGTATATACCTTAGTACAATATACTTGTTGTGTGCCATGTCACACTTTTGTGCCATTACGCTTTTGTGTTATGTCACACTTTTTATATAAAAATACAATATCATCCGATCCATAAACACAATAATAACATTGTTAAAATATTGTAACTTATTGTCTGTTCATAGGATATGCAAACATGGTACTAACTCGAAAAACAACAAAAATTTTCTACCCGTTTGGCACATGTTTTGATAATTTGAATATCTTGAATATGAGACTCTCCGGATTTCGAGTAAGAAAGATTCGCTCTAAAAGAAGATGCCTATTTATTAATAAGCCTATTAGTAATGACTGTTATTTCTAAATTGGATAGTAAATGAAAAGGAGGGATATGGAATGAATAAAACAATAATGATAGTGGAAGATGAACAGTCTTTTCATAACCTTTATGAGGAGATACTAGAGGACTCTGATTATGAAATCATACATACCTATGATGGAGATGATGCGTTGGCAAAATTGGAAGAAAAAAGGCCTGATTTGATTATTCTCGATATCGTATTAGACATGATGACTGGTGATACATTCTTTTTATACTTGAAGGGCATGCCCGAATACGCAGAAATTCCAGTCATTGTAGTAAGTAGCTATCCTCAGCGTGACTATAAAGGTTTAAAGGATGTAGACCCAAACCTTGTGTATATTGACAAGACCCGTATAGGAGAAAAATTGATTCCGGAAATCAAATCAAAGATCGGGTAGAAAATGAAGTTCACAAAGTTTGGAGCAAAACTTTTCTCTAAGTCATTTTCCTGCAGAAGTGCACATCAAGTCTGCTTAACGATAAGATCAGCCGCCGCGCTTTTTGCGGTCGGCTGTATTTCCTGGTTAGGAAAATTTTAATCTATTCTTCAATTTATCAATAACGAATATTTAAGACGCGACCCTCGACCCTGGGCTTCCTGTAAAGGGAAGAAGGATTATCAAATATCCTCAAGATGCCAGGGATTTTGAATTCAGTAGTTCATTGTCAGGTTGTTTATTTCTCACCTCCTTCAGAGGTGAGTATACCTGATATTTTTCATTATGCTGTCATTATAAAAAAAGTAATAGTTCACCAGGTAGTTCAAGCTAGCAATCATTTTTTTGATATTTTCTTACGTTTGGAGAATTGTAGTTCACCATCCCAAAAAGAGAATTTGTTACATTCCACAAAATGCTTATAATAAAGAGGGTTGC
>MAYW01000120.1 GCA_001723765.1 Candidatus Scalindua rubra | reverse complement strand
GAGCAGTAGGACGTGCTTGCCATTCTTGGTGGATTTGTTCCTGGCAGGAATAGGGTTCCTGGAGTAGAAGTCATGTGGCGTGGTATACGCAGACTTGAAGATATAGCAATAGGAGTATTATTAATGAAGGAAGACCTTTCAGAGAAAGCTTTGAGCGCTTATTGTTTTGAATTTGGTTAGCTGTCCGGCAAAAAATTGTCCAACAGTAAGCGGCAGAACGCGGGCGGGCGAACGTACGTTTAGTACGGGCGGATCGCTAAATTATTATCAAAGGGGGAAAACTATGAAGAAGAAGATTAGAAAAAGTGCTATTAAAAGAGCTAGAATGTGTGGTTTTCGCAAGAGAATGAGAACAAAAGGCGGAAGAGCAATAATTAAAAGAAGAAGAGCAAAAGGAAGAAAACTGAATGTTTAGTCTCTAAGTCGACAATTTATTGCTTTTTCTGACAAACATAATCTTAACATATTCAAGGCTGCGTTTGCAGCTCTTTTTTTTATATCCATTCTTGAGCCGAAAAAACGATATTCTTTACATTCCAAATCATTTTCTATTACGTTTGCAACATAAACCAATCCCACAGGTTTTTCTTTATCAGTTCCTTCCTCAAAGCCGGTTGGCCCAGCAATTCCAGTAATAGCCAGGCCTATATCTGCCTTTGTACGTTCTTTTACACCAGAAGCCATTGATTTTGCAATTTCAGTACTAACCACACCAAATTTATTGATAAGTCCTTCTGAAACACATAGTAAATCTTTCTTTATTTTATTGCTATACGAAACAATCCCCCCTAAAAAGAATTTTGAGCTCCCTTGAATATCTGTTAACAAATTTGAAACTAACCCTCCTGTACAAGACTCTGCAACAGCCAGCGTTAAGACATGTTCTTTTAAAAACTTAGAAACAACACCCTCAAGAGTATCATCATCTTTACCAAAAACAAATACACCTAATTCTTTATAAATTTTTTCTTCAATCTCATCAAGAATAGAAATAGCTTTATCCTCCTCTACACCATAAGCAACGATGCGTATGGAAACTATTCCATCATTTACAAGCGTACTATAAGACAAATGTTCATCTGAATTGATTAATTTTTTGACTTTCTTATCAAGCATAGATTCCGATATACCAAATGTATTAATCCGCCTAACACATCTTCTCTTTCTTATGCATGATTTACGAAGTATATATGGAAGAACCCAATCTTCAAACATTAACTTCATCTCGGTATGTACACCAGGCAGGCAAATAATATCAGATTTAGAAATATTTACAAGAAAACCTTGAGCCGTTCCAATCGAGTTGTCAATGACAATACTACCCTCCGGTATCTTCGCTTGTTTTAAATTATTAGCATACTTCTGACTATGTACGTTGCCTATTAGATTTTCAATACGATTTACGGATTTTTTGTCTGATACCAAACTAACATTACAGAAACCAGCAACAGTTTCCCTTGTAATATCATCTATAGTAGGTCCCAACCCCCCTGTTATTATAATCAAATCTGCCCTTTCTGATGCAACTTTGAGTGCAAATTTTAGACCCTTGGAATCATCTCCTACAATAGTTTGATTTATAACATCAAGACCTATCTCTGTTAGTTTTAATGCTATAAATGGTCCATTCAAATCTCTGATTTGACCACACGTAAGCTCTGAACCAACAGATATTATTTCTACTTTCATTAGAACTTAACTCATGGTTTATTCTTGGTTTTGCTTACGCAAAACGTCAAATAAATAATTAGGATCTTGTAGGGTGGGTACCACCCACCAATTCCTTGGACAATAATTTGAATCCCCCTCTTTCCCCCTTTTCAATCCCCCTACATCCCCCTTTTCTAAAGGGGAAGAGGGGGATTAAGGGGGATTTTTTATGGTGGGCATTGCCCACCCTACAGAACTCAAGAGACTTATTCGATATTTTACGAGACTCAACACGCAAATAAAACAGGAATCTCATTTTGCGAAGCAAAACCATGAAGTTAGCGACCGAAGGGAGCTAAGTTCTATGAAGGCATTAATAATAAATGGTGATGACTTTGGCGCTACCAGAAGCATAAATAGGGCAATTATCAAGTCACATAGAGACGGTATCTTAACTAGTGCAAGCCTGATGGTAAATGGAGGAGCTTTTAATGATGCTGTGGAACAGGCAAAACGTAATCCCAATCTAAGTGTGGGAATTCATCTGGTGCTTGTCCAGGGAAGACCCACACTTCCACCACACATAATACCAGATTTAGTTGATTCTAAAGGATACTTCTTAAATAGCTCGGTTCTGGCAGGGTTGAAGTATTTTTTTATTAAATCTACAAGAGAGCAAATTGAGAAGGAATTAAGGGCACAAATGGAGAAATTTGTCTCGACAAAATTAGAGATTTCTCACATAAATAGTCACCTGAACATACATATGCAGCCTACCATATTCAATATTGTCTTGAAGTTGGCAAAAGAGTTTGGTGTTAAAAACATAAGGCTTACCAGGGACAATCTTTTTCTCAATCTTAAATTGGACAGAGGCGCATTAGCCTATAAACTTGTCCATTCCTTAATCTTCAATGCGCTTGCTACAATATACAGGAAAAGATTACGAGGACATGGCTTTAGAGGCACAGATGTGGTTTATGGTCTGTTACAGTCCGGAAACATGTATGAGAGTTATGTAACAGGTTTATTAAACAACTTAAAGGATGGAGTTAGCGAGATGTATTTCCATCTGGATTCTTCTCCTAGTGAGAATTGGTATGGCAAGGTAGCTAATTACAAGTACATAGAAGAGTTTCAAACATTATTGAGTAAAAGAACAAAAAAAATGATACAAGATAATTCAATAAGATTGGTCGATTATTCACATGTAAATTAGTTCACTTCCCGCCAAAAGACATGTCGGGCAGGCGTACACTAATTTAGACTTTTTAATCCGAAAATAGATTCTGGAATCCTCCCGAAAGGCCCGCCTGCCATTTGTCGGGCAGGGAGGTAACCTTGCTTTCGCAGAGCTAAGCCAAAGCTGAGCTTAGCTTAGTCAGCTTTGTGTTTTAGCCCTCATGGCAAGGAAACAGGGAATCTGATCCCGACTTTTGTCAGGACATGTTTTCATAAATCGTGGTAACCTAAAATGGTCATGAGCGTTTGCTTCACAAAACAAAACTTATAGGAGATAGGAGGATAAGGACATAAAGATTAGAATTGCAATATTGCTGGTGCTAGTTCTTTCACTTTTCATAAATGGCTGTGCCAACACTGGCCCACCACTTTCTAAGAATGAACTAAAGAAGCTGGAGGAAGAAATTGAGGCATTGGCGACAGAAATATATATCAAAGATTCGGTCAGGGTATGG
The DNA here is from genome assembly GCA_001723765.1 of Candidatus Scalindua rubra. Classification (GTDB taxonomy): domain Bacteria; phylum Planctomycetota; class Brocadiia; order Brocadiales; family Scalinduaceae; genus Scalindua_B; species Scalindua_B rubra. Next base: position 10,493 of record MAYW01000120.1, on the reverse strand, counting down.
AGAGTGGGATTTGATATCCTCAGCATTTTGCCTGAGGGTACATTAAAAAACCGTGCGGTGATAGGAGCCCTAATCGTAGATAACACAGAAGATATTGCTAAGTTCTATAAGCTCCCAACTGAGGAGGGATGTGTTGTCATTGGCGTAATTAACAATTACATAGCCGACCTGGCAGGCCTCAAGCAGGGTGACCTCATAAAAGAGATAGATGGTAAAGAAATCAAGGACAGTAAGCATATTACTTTTAAAGCTGGCAAATCCTCCACAATTATAGTAGAAAGGGACGGTACAAAACTTTCCTTTAAAGTAAAACCGAAAGAAATACCATACGTGCGAATTAGTCTTAAGCAAACCGGTAAGATTAATGCGTATGCAAAATTCACCGGCGTTCAGTTTACGTCCGGGATGGTCCACTTTGTAGAGGATGATGATGAACTTGCCGTTATAATGGGGCATGAGATAGCACATCTCATTTCCAAGCATCTACCTAAGAACATAAGTGTAGCCGCACTGTGTGGGTTAGTGGGAGGTCTTACAGGACCGTTTGCTCCCCTCACGACCCAGGCATTATACTCACCATACAACAGAGAAAACGAGAGAGAGGCAGATTTTCTCGGTCTCATTTACGCACATAGTGCAGGTTATGATATAGAAAAGGGAGTAGAACTCTGGAAGCGGTTTGCGCTGGAAATTCCCAAGAGCCGGTCAAAAAGTTTCCTTCGCAGCCATCCAGCAAGCCCTGAAAGGATATTGCGGGTTAAAAAGGTAGTAGACTTAATAAAATCCGGTAAAAATCCATTAGAAGAATTGACCATCAACTAGTCCTTATTGCGGAAATAAAATTTTTCGAATATTTATGTAGGGTTCGTCCCAGAGCTAAGCCAAAGCTTAGCTTAGTCAGCTTTGCTGAACGAACCTCTTTTATAAGGCCGTTTGGGAAACAGCCCCTACAAATTATTTGTAGTACATTTTCTGCTCAAATACCTAAAAATGTCTTTTTTACTCGCCAGTCTTTGCGGCCCGCCAAAAAGCAGGTCGGGTAAGCGGGCTGAACATTGTCATGCTGAATCGTGAGGTGCTGCTTGTATAGCTTATTTCAGCATCTCTAAACTCCAATTTCAGAATCTACATATATCAAGATGTCAAAAGACCCTGAAACGATACTGAAACTAGTTCAGCACAGGATTCAGGGTAACAAAGTAGTGTTTCCGCAATAAGAGCGAATTAGTTAATAAAAAGATATTATGAATTTCAGAAAACGATTAATCAAAGGTCTGATTTTTACTTTTATTACGATTGCTGCGGGTACAGCAGGATATGAGTTACTTGGTGGTCCCGAATGGTCTTTTCTTGATTCTATTTATATGACCATTATTACACTTACGACTGTTGGATTCGGAGAGATTCAGGATATGTCGGGCAATCCTTATGCCAGGATACTTACCATTTTCATAATCCTCTTTGGAATGGGAAGTATTCTTTTTGTAGTGAGCACCATTACTGGATTCATTGTAGAAGGTGAACTAACGAACGTTTTTGGGAGAAGGAAAATGCTTAAAGAGATATCAAACCTTAAGAACCATTTTATAGTATGTGGTCTTGGCAACATAGGCAACGTAGTCGTAAAGGAATTAATACAGACTAAGAGGGATTTTGTTATAGTTGATACAGATTCAGAAAAACTAGAAAAGCTAAGTGAGGCTGAAGATATATGTTATATTAGCGGTGATGCAACTAATGATAAGACCTTGATAAGCGCTGGAATACAGAAGGCCCAAGGCCTGATTACTACCCTTTCAGAAGACAAGGATAATCTATTTGTTACACTGACGGCTAAACAGTTGAATCCTGATTTAAGGATAGTATCAAAGGGAGTGGAAGAGCACACGATAAAAAAACTAAAAATGGCAGGGGCTGATTCTGTAGTGATGCCAAACTCTATTGGAGGCCTTAGGATGGTATCGGAGTTGATCAGGCCTGCTGCCGTAAGTTTTCTAGATAAAATGCTCCGTACACAAAAGGGTAAGACTTACAGGATAGAAGAAATCACAATACCACCAAAGTCACAATTCATCGGCAAGACCTTATCTCAAGCAAATTTATTGAAGGGTACCAGAGTGCTTATAGTTGCAATGAAAGGAGAAGAGGAAGATTTCATATACAACCCTGATGACAAATCCATAATCACAGACGGAACAGTTATCGTAATACTGGGAGAGAGTATGGAGACAAAAAAAGTAAGAGAACTGGCCGAAAGACAATAGCGTATTTGTCAACAAAAAAACTCCCATTTAGCACATCATTAAAATGGGAAGTTTAAATGAAAAATGGGTGACCCCAATTGACCCAGGTCAGGATTTGATGAATATTGACCAAAAGAAACTCGATCCAAATACACCTGCCTACCGCAGGCAGGGAATTATTCAGGTTTTAAAGTTTTTTATAACATAATACCATTTTATAGAATTTCCGAGACGTTCCCAAATTTATTAACAAGGTATCCTCTCCTCTTCTGAAATTGTTTAGCTTGTCCCAATATCTTTTTTTCTGCTTCCTGATGGGTCATGTCTAGAGTTTGTCTATAAAAAGATGCGACCCTCGCAAAATAGAGGGGTTTCAAGGCTTCCACTACCTCTTCCTTGTTCTCTGTTATCTCGTATGCAAAGATAAAGTCATATAGTATCCTCGCCCATAATTCTGGACCTATATTCCACCTTCTTGCAAGGTGCATCTTCTTTATTATATGGTAATGTGAAGGTAGAAGGATAGTGGAAAGTAATCTATCCTTTTTGGAGAATCCTTCAACACTTTCTTTTTTGATGCCTTTGTAGTCAACAGAAAGGCTCTGTGGGTCTTCATGATTGAAATGACCATGAACCGGACATTCCTTATTACCACTTCCATTCATCCAGACATTTTTAAACTTGGAAATATTGGCAAAGAGGGTTGATATAACTTGAGTAAACATCGTTCCCAGCTTTGGTGCACTTGGTTTGTGAATCTTTGATCCCAATACAACTTGACAAAGCTTGAACCCATTTAAGAGGGCTGAGGTGGTCATAAATGTATCTATACCATAATGCCTGGTACTTCTTTCCCATGCCAATCCAATCCAGTATCTTGCCATTTTTGGAGAGAAAGCAAAATCCCCGCCTATGGGTTGTCTGATATTTGCCTTGAAGATTGAATATATCAAGGGATAAGTTATGTGGTTGGTTATTGTACCATCATATTCATTCCTGGTGTATAGAGGAGTAACAAAATCATGCCCATTCAGGATAGGAGTAGCAAGGATTTTAACCCATTCAGGTGTAGCACTCTTTATGTCAGCATCTACAACTATTATGGCCTTTGCCTTGAGACGTTCAACCTCTATAAAGAGATTCCTCATGTTGTTACCTTTACCGACAACCCCTTCTTCTGTACTAACATACCTTTTGAGTACATTATTTGTTTCAGTTCCCAGGAAGGCTTCTCTCGTTCCATCCGTAGAATTGTTATCAACATTAATAATTGCAGCAGAATGAGTTGGGAAGTACCTACTCAACCCCAATGCCAATTGATGGGTAACAAAAGCAATATTATCCGCTTCGTTGTAAGATGGTATACCGATGATAATATCTATCTCTTTGCATTTCTTTCTTTTGTTTTTCATATCTGGAAAAGACTTCATGTAATTTTATTAAAATATTAGATATTTCTTTGCTCAATTCAGGAACTATTATTGTTTTTTTATACTTCTTTCCTTCTTGCATTTTATTATCTTGAATATTTTCCAATTGTTCAACAAATTCACAATCTAAATGAAGCCTTTTATCTACACCTTGTGAAATGATTTGATTATCATATTCTAAATATACAAAATGAGTTGACTCAAGTAAATCTACTAAGGATTGACAAGATTGTAATTTATATCCATTTGAGATTAAATAAGCCAATGCACTAAGTGTATTGTGCGAAATTGTTATTATTGGTTTTCTTAGTTCATTTCTTTCCACTATTTCCATTGGTATTATTCCAGTCCAGTCCTTAGAAAAGCCTTCTACAACATAACGTTGTCCATTCTTGTCTATCAATTGATACCATACATGAGCCCTACCATTTGCACTTTTTTTGTTAAGTGCCCATCCCCACACAACTTCGGCATTTTTTAGATTAGCAGGTAAATGTGAGAAAAAAAGCAGTGCCGCATCTTCGCAATCACCCTTTTTTATCCTTGCAGTCTCAAATGGTGTTTGCCAAAAATCAATCTTATATGCTTCTGGTATAAATTCGATATTAAAGGCTATTTTTTTATAAGCGTCGTAAATATATTTTCCATTCTTGAACGTTTCTATACACCACCTTTTATATAAGATATTATCTTGTCTGAAAAGGCGACTTACCTGATTTGACGATTTGTTTCCTTCATTAGAACATTGAGACACATCTGGTACAGGTTTATAAACGAGGTATGATGCTTTAATAGTCCCATTGTATAACGGATCAAATTCGTATTTATATTCTTTCGTTTTTTCTGTCATTTTTTGCATAGTTATACTGTTTTGAACAACGCATTGAGAGAAGTCGTGTAACTCATAGCAAAACAGAAATAACAGAGTAACTGCGAATACATTTATAACTATACAAACCAGTACATATTTTTTATTATTTCTCATTATAACGTAATACCTTTAAAAAAAGTAGTAATTCGTCATTTTAAACAATAACTACTATAACCACACATCTGATTTATTTTATGTCTCCGTAATTATATGTCGCTAAAATCATGCCAAATAGCATGTTGTAAAAATTTTGTATATTTAAAGTATAAAAACATTAATAGGAATATTCACTTCTTTCAGTAAAATTATCGTAAGGTATTGATATTGTTCGGAGTAAATTCAATAGTCATTTTAAGTAATATAGATGTGTATTATTCAATAGGTGTGTTTACATTTTGAATAGTACAATTTAGTCTACTTTTAGTAGATGAGAAAAGAAGGCTTTTAAGAAATATGGTATTAATTCAATGAAAATATATATGTATAACTATACAAACCAGCACATATTTTTATTATTTCTCATTATAACGTAATACCTTTGAAAAAAGTAGTAATTCGTCATTTTAAACAATAACTACTCTATAACCACACATCTGATTTATTTTTGGGACAGTGCTATAATTGGGCAACAGACACCAGAAGGTAAGGGGATAGTTGATGTTAGCCTGGAGAGTGATGGAAAAAGGGTTGCCTGCGAAAACATCTTATTCATTTTCACCGTGACAACCACCGTAGAGAATAAACTAGCGCAACTCCGATTATTATTCAGATCCATTCTATTGGATGCTGCCGCTGGTTGACTGAAGACTGGTAATATAAAATCCAGTGCTTCTTATAATAGTGAAATCTAAATATTTCTTCAAAAAGTCTATATTTTTATAAATAAGATCGGCTGCAACAATTGTTAGGTTGAATCTTACAATATCTTGATAGTTGCAGTGACTGGAAAATGATCTGAAAATCCTTCAATCCACTTTTTCTTCCCTTTTCGAAACTGCTTTGGTTTGCTTTTATCTCTTATGTACTTGGGTCTGAAGATGGCCATTGAGTCTTCAATTACTTCAAGACCGTTGCTTCCTGTGAGAACTCCCTTGGATACCATAATCTGATCCAGCATATTCCAACCCGCTGGATTGCTCCCATAGTGGAAAGTACCCGGTGTTGGTTCATCCATCAGTAACCATGCCAGGTTGTAAAGATAGGGACGTGCCTTCTTACTGTTCCTCCGTGCTTCAACTCGCTTCCTATTCCTGATGGCAAATAGATATTCCTGAACTGACCGATTAAATGGCTCATCGTTGAAATCTCCCATCACTACCACATTTATGTTGGAGTCTTTTTTGTAGTGTTCCTCTACAATCCAGGCACAATTCTCGGCAACCATAATCCGATAAGGTTCGCTCTCATATTGGCCAGCAGATCGGGATGGCCATTGATTACCGAGTACGTGCAGTTCGCTTCCATTGTTGACCTTGAAGGTAACATCGAGAATATCCTTGAGCACTTTTTCAGACTGAACTTCACACACACCTAGCAGGTCTGGACCTTTACTATCGTGTAATTCTGCAATGACTGAAGTAAGGAGCTTTACCTTCTTTTTGTACCGAGCCTGTGTCCACTTTTCCTTTAACTGAGGATTCTACCCGGGTTCGAACAAGTTTTCAAGATTGTACCAGGCAAGATTGATAACCGACATAAGTCCTTTTTATTAAGGTATGAAAATTTTCTTGATAATATAGGTAAAGTATTTTGTATTACTATTAACTATTCCGAGGCAAAATGCCTCGGCTATTTCATCAATAAGATGCTGAAACAATCAATATCCTGCACCTAATGCAGTTTTTCAGCACGTTCCTGGTCTGCCTTTTCCAGCGCCTTTAGAATCATCGGGTATTTTGTGCAGAGTTCGTCAAAGTCATCACGCCTTAACTCATATAGGGCACAAGGGGTAACGGCTTTGCAGGTTGCGGTTCCGGGTTCGTGGTGTAAGAGCGCCATTTCACCGAAGAAGTCACCTGCCATTAATGTTGCCAGGTCACGTTCCACACCTTTCTCCTTGCGGGAAACACGTATAACTCCACGAGCAATCAAAAACAACGAACGTCCCTTTTCCCCCTGTTTAATAATGGCCTGGCCTGACGGGAAGGTGCGCTGATGCAGCTTGTTGGCTACACCCGTAAATTCTTCAATCGGCATTTCCTGAAAGAAAGGAACCTTGCGTAATAGCTCGTTGGGTTCAACGTGGAGTCTTTTTACCTCGCTTCCACGCAAATCGTGGAGCTCTTCTGCAAGTTCATCCCGCATGACCTCCGCCACACCATTTGGTATACTTCCAGACCGGGCCTTTTCATCGATTGCTTCGCGTTCTGCGTGCACCGCCAAACGTGTTGCAAGCTGCTCCTGCATCGCGGTGACAAATTCCGGAAATTGCTCTGTTGTGACATCTATTCTCTTACTTGCAGCCTCACTCCATTGTTGGTAATGTCCGCTCACTCTTTCAACTATTTCGGACTGTATCGATTCCGTTTTCACAATCTCATCAATTTCCATTAACACATGGTTGCTTCCCTGCTGGCGTCCCCAGGTCTTCTCATAGTCCCTGGAGATTTGCCTAGAGCGTATTTGTTCCAAAAGGAAGGAGAGTCCCGGTGTCCTTTCCATAAACTGCATAAGGGTGTTTAAATAATGTTTTTCATGGATTGGGTAAAGTGTATAAGCTGGTATATTCCCACTATCTCTGAGCGAGTCGATCTGTACGTTAGTGGAATGGTCAAGGTCTCTATATGCACTTTCAGTTAGATGTCCTCTGGAAAACATCTCATAGTATTGGGATTTTTCCAGGGCCAGGCCGCGAAGAAACAGTAAACGATATTCCTCTTTATTGTCCAGTTCACGCTCACGCAGAGTCTCGATTTGCTCCAGAATTCCTTGAATACTCCTGTCATAACGCTCCTGCATCATATTGGCAATGCGCGCGGAAAAGAATCCGCCTGCCTGTAATTCAGGAATACGATGTTTTGCTCTTCTTTTTGCAGAAAGGACGCCTTCCGCCTTTGCCAGGCGATCGGAAAGTGATGGCTGGTTAAGACCCAGGAAGCCTACCAGTTTTTCTATAGTGAGCCCCTGAACAAGAAGAGTGAAAAGAACCGCTCCCATTACCAGGGCTACAAAGGTCTCGGCATAGGCAAAATCTCTGGGTAAATGCAGTACGATGGCAAGAGCAATGGCGCCGCGTAACCCTCCCCAAAACATTACAGCCTGGTAGCCTTTGCTGATAGGTTGGGAATTTGGCAGCTTTCCAACAATAGGTACAAGCCCAAAAACTACTGCCATCCTGGATACAAGCATAGCTATCAGGACAATCACCATGAGACCGATTGAATTTACAAGTGAGGAGAGATCAACCCTCAATCCCACCAGCAGAAAGATTAAGGCATTGGAGATATAGGCCATAAATTCCCAGAAATGTTCAAGATATCCGGCTACGGAGGGTGATATCTTAGCGCGACCCCATCCCCCCATGGTCACGCCAGCGGCTACCGTTGCCATAACACCACTGACATGGAATACCTCTTCTGCAATGAGAAAAGAAAAGTAGGCCAGGACTGTGGTAAGGGAGATTTCGATGAACGGGTCACTTTCTACACGTCCAAGTATCAAACCGACAATTATGGCTGCTATCCAACCAACCAGGATGCCACCAAAGAAAACACTGAAAAATTCAATTACGCCTCCAAGGGCAGTTTGTGTGGTCAGGTATCCTGCCAGCGCTACAGCCAAAATAATCTTTGCCGTCACAATGGAGGTTGCGTCGTTGAAGAGACTTTCACCTTCCACAAGGATAGTGAGACTCTTTGGTGCGCCCAGTTGCTTAAATATGGCGATGACGGCCACAGGGTCTGTGGCACTCAAAATAGCCCCGAGCAAAAGGGCAGCAGGTAAGGGAATGTGCGTAGAGAATATTATGGAGGTTACTATCCAGATGAAGACCCCGATTATGAAGGTAGATAATAACAACCCGGGGATAGCCAGGGTTAGTATCGGGAGCAGGTTGTGACGAAGCTGTCTGGCTTCTATATTGAATGCCGATTCAAAGACCAATGCCGGTAGAAAGACATAAAGTATCACTTCTGGAGAAATCTCATAATCTACTATCGGTCTTAAGAAGCCTGGTCCGCCTTTTGCAAGATAGGCAAGCCCAATACCCACTATCACAAGTGTCACCGTAAAAGGCAGTTTGATGTATTTGGTAAAGGCAAGAATTGCAGCGGCAATCAGCATGAGACCCGTTATTACCCATACCAATTCTGCGATGTGACTTGCACCGTGTTCCATTATCGAACCTTTTTATTATTGTTTTAAAATTATGGGGATAAACACGTGTTAGCAGCGTTACAACTACTTACAATATTTCTTCAAAAAGCCTATATTTTTATAAATAAGATCGGCGGCGAGGAAGTTTGGCGCTTCATTTCCCGGAATTGGTTTGAGTTCCATGACATCCAATCCAACCACTTTTCTCTTTTCATACACCTTTCTGAGAAAGTTCAGAGTTCTATACCAATCAAGCCCTCCCGGGACTGGTGTGCCCGTAGAAGGCATAATGGATGGATCAAGACCATCAAGGTCTATAGTTATATAGACAGTATCACCTAATGAATCAATCACTTCATTGTGCCAATTAACATTGTCATAGATATCCCTGGCGTAGAATATGTTTAAGTCTTGATTGTGTTTATTTATAAACTCATGCTCCTCTTCTGAAGTAACTCTTATGCCAAACTGAGTTAGACTACATCCTATATCAATTAACCTCTTTGCCACACTGGCATGACTGTATCTTGACCCTCCATATTCTTCCATGAGGTCATGGTGTGCATCAAGTTGCAAAACTGATAATTTCTCATAATTCTCCTTATATGCCCTTACGACTCCCTGAGTAACAGAGTGTTCGCCGCCTATTGTAACCAGGAATTTATTGTCTGAAATGTAGCCTTTACTTATATCATAAACCCTATTTATGACATCTTCAGGGTTAACGTGTACGTCTTCTATATCCACGATCCCGGCCGTAAATATTCCTATTTCAAAGATGTTCCCCCGTTCGTTATCATAATGTTCAAGGTTTGGTGATACACTTAAGACGCTGTCAGGGCCATTTCTGGCACCTGATTGAAAAGTAGCTGTGCCATCATATGGAACACCAAGTATTACGACCTTTGACCTTTCATACGCTTCGGTTTCGTCCTTGAAGTCATATTTGAAGGCGCCGAAGGGAGCTGAACTTAATAAATATTTTTTGATATTACTCATTTAAGAATTAACTACAACCGAATTTATTGTAAAAGAAAAAAGCAAGTTGCCTGGGTCGACCCTGAGTCAGCCCACAGATCCGACTCGGTCGGGTTGACAAATCCTCCTAAATCCCCCCTACCCCCTTTAGAAAAGGGGGGAATAAGGGGGGATTTACTAAAGGGGGACTGTGGGGGATTTATTTAATTCGTCTATTATACTTAATAAGGTAAATTGTTTATTCATTGGACTTTTTACACCCAGCATGTTTTTTGATGCAACATGGGTGTAGATCATTGTAGTGTGTATATATTTATAATGCAAAAACAAACAATCTGTCAAGTTTTTAACAGATAATTAAAGGAAAACCAATTGACAAAAGACTAACTAAGTATAAAATCGCACTATGATAATATGCCGATAAATATAGAATAAATATAAAAGTAAATGTTAGCTTTATATGGAAACTGAAATCATCTCCCCAGCATATGTAGGGTTCTACCATGTACCTCTTTCATGGTGTTCCGAAGAGCCCTCTGAAGAGATTTGGTGGCGTGGCTCAATAGAGGAGGTAATGAAAATCGTCTATGAGGGGACTCTAGAGGGTGACATACATTACCGTGTCAGAAGAGATGGGTTTATTTGGTTCGATTGTAA
>MAYW01000119.1 GCA_001723765.1 Candidatus Scalindua rubra | reverse complement strand
AAAGAATCCAACCACAGACGTATTTATATAGATTCCATTTGCATTTCCTATAACCTAACCTGGCCGAGCCAGAACCAAAAAGGGATAAATTTCTGATGTGTTCCGGCTCGGCCAGGCTGTCAAATGAAAACCTACGGTTTTCAAACTTTCCCTTAAGGTATAAAGAATAGCTAAATTATAAAGCTGTTTGATTTTGGCTTAACCGGGTTGTTACTGGTTTAAAACTCAAAGAACTCTTTTTTCTTAAAGAATCCGATGCAACCGTACTCTTCCCTGGTGGTTTTGGCACCTTGGATGAAGGTTTTGAGAATCTTACATTGGTTCAGACTGGCAAAAGTAAACCACGCCCAATCATCTTAATCGAACCTGCTCATTCGCAGTATTGGAGTCGTTGGATTGATTTTGTAACGAAAGTATTGGTCGGAAGAGGTTTTATTTCACGTCATGATATGAGCTTGTTTATACATGTTAATACCGTTGAGAAGGCGATTGATGAGATACTTCAATTTTACAGGGTTTATCATTCAATTCGATACGTGGGAGATAAGACTGTCATCAGGCTCAACTCCCTTTTAAGTAGTGAAAATATTAAAGAACTTAATAAAAGATATAGTGATATCCTTCGTTCAGGAGAAATAGAGTTAACTGAACCTCTGTCAGCAGAACAAGAAACGGAAGAGTTTCTTGATTTACCGAGGTTGGTAATGAATTTTAATCGGTATGATTATGGTAAATTTTATGAAATGTTAAGGGCTTTAAATACTATGCAGGAATGAAATAATATTTCACAATCACAATAGTAGACGTAAAAGAAGGATTGAAAAAATTAAGGCAATTGAAAAGGATTTTTCTTGATTTGGTGACAAATGAAAAGAAAAGGATTAGTTTAATATAAGAAAATTGAATAAGATAAAATAATGAGAATTTTCAATGCGAGCCAGAGAGACTTTATGTGCCTTGAAGTGTGTAGTTTGTTGAATACGTACTGTTAAAATGACTGAAAAAGTTACGAGAAATTATGTTGCTAATTATCTTTTCTTCCTTGCTGTTTTCTTGCTAGCAGCTTTTGCCTTTGGCTGGGGTATTGCTCTTGGCACACATAAATTACTCTTGTTAACTGTAACCCTGCCGCAACTGCCACAAAAATATTTAAATTTGAGGACCTTAGGGGCGCACACATGTCTTGTATCTGTTTCTACTGCTCCACAAAATTCACAAGCTACAATCTTTTCCTGTGTAACTGGGGTACATAAATGACCTTTTGCTGTAGTAACCCTTCCACATGTTTTACAGGTATATATTTTCTTGCCGGTCTTTTTTTTTGTTTTTTACTGCCATACTTTTCTCCTTTCCTCAAACACTAACTAGAGACAAAACTAGAATTATAAATTGATTAGTAACTCATGTCCATTCCGCAAGTACCAGCGCCACATCTGCTTGGTGCACATGAAGGAACACTTCCTTCACATGAAGGTAATTCAGACGAAGCCCCTTTTGAAAATACAGAGAAAAGCTTTTCTAATGATGTTTCTCCGCAACCTGGGCAAACCACCTTTTCATCATTCCTTTGTAATATCTCAAAACTTTTATCACATTTTTCACATTTGTATTCGTATAATGGCATAATTTCCTCTCCTATTTTAAAACAATATGGTTAGGATAAATCTCCCTTAGCCCCCTTCAAATCCCCCTCTTTCTCCCTTTTCTAAAGATGGATACTTCCCGTTGTAAGAGAAGGTGATGTCATGCGCTTCCTTCAATCTTTTTGATTTTGTAACGATGAATGTCCATGATATGCGTAGTGATACAATATATTTCATTTAATCTTTTGAGCTTTTATAAGCAAATTTTCCGTTATTTCTCCCCAATTATCCTTAAATTTCATAGCTTTATCATCAATATAGGCGATTCCTACAGGCTTATCTGGTACCCAGATATCGTCAAAATGCAATTTATAGTGTTTCATATAATCTTTTATCCTGTCTAACTGATTACCCATAAGCAAATCTTTAAAGCTGAATGAGGTTCTACAGGAATGAATGATAATACGAAAGCCTGCCTTTTTTAGTGTATTTAATGCTTCCTGGACACCTTCTGTTGGTTCTCCTACATCTGGGAATTTGTTCTCACAAATAACTCCATCAAAATCAACTACTATCGCTGGTCTTCTTTTCATGATTTCGAATTTCTTTTGGAACTTCTGCTAATAATTTGTTCTCTAATCGTTCCTTAGTGGATTGGTCGATATTTGCCTTCATCACAGACGTCTCTTGTTCATATATAGGCCCACCATAATCATACACCCTGTTATCAATTATATGTATCAGGTATAGTTTTGCGTCATCCTTCAATACTAGATGTGTTGCATATTTTAATGCTTCAAGTGAATGCTTTGAAAAATCGACCGGACATAATATTTTTTTTAATTTTATCATCTATAAGAATTGATTCAAGTTCAATTCCTGAATGGAATTGAACTATGGCATAACAAATTTATGGCCGGTTTGTCTAACTGTTAAAACAGGACAAGGGGCTTTTCTAACAACTTTTTCAGACACACTTCCTAACATTATGTGTGCGATACCAGTCCTTCCATGTGAACCCATTACTATCATATCAACCCTATTTTTCTTTGCGATGCTTATAATTTCCGCAAAAGGTATACCCTGAACAACTAAAGTCTCTACTTCCATATCACTTCTAATTTCTTTTGGTATGCATTCAATGAGTTTGGTTTTTAGTTGGTTAGTTGTTTCTTCATTCAGTACTTGTTTTGCCATTGTATCTATACCTTCATTAAAAGCAAGTATGTCAACTACATGAAGCAAATATAACTTTGATTCATCTTTCATTGCAATTGATACGGCATATTTCAGCGCCTCTTTTGAACAATCTGAATGATCAACTGGACAAAGTATTTTTTTTTAAGTTTATCATATTGAACTTAGCTCCTTTCAATCGCTAACTTCTTATTTTGCTTCGCAAAATGCAATAAATTAGTGAACACCTGCCCGACTAAGTAGTTCAGGCGGGAAGTGAGCTAATTTATCTATAAAGCAGTACCGGGCAATTTACCTTTCTCATAAGCTGCACAGTAGTACTTCCAAGGATTAACTCTCTTATTTTAGAGTGACCATATGCACCCATTACTAACAATTCATATGAGCCATTTTTGCAAAGGCTTAAGACAATATCTACAGTCTCACCACTTTCAAGAATTGTGTTATGCGTTATTTCGTAATTTTTTAAATTTTCTTCTGCTTTAGATAATATCTTTTCTCCTGTATCCTTGTTATCAGAGACGGTGATAACGGTTAAAGGAAGATGCATTTGTTGTGCAATTTCCGCACCTGTATTTAATGCCTTGGTTGAAAAAGGACTTCCATCATATGCTACAAGTATTTTCGTAATTGTCTTATATTTTTCAGGAGTTACCATTATGGGTTTATGTGTTTGCCTCGCAACAGATTCAAGATTTGAACCCAGTAAGGCATCACGCCACATGGCATGCTCTCCTGCCATTCCCATTGATATCATGTCGCATTTTTGTGCTGATTCGACTATTTCTTTACTTACAACCCCTTCTTTTATTGTCCGTGTACAAGGAATATTTGCAGAGTTACATTTTCCCTCTAATTCATCCAGGGCAGCTCTTGAGGTGTCTTCTAAAAACTTTCTCACTTTCTGCTGAAAATCGGCATAAGGTACCATGCCACCAATGCTTGTGCCTAAGTCTCTCATGAATGGTCCCGCAAATTTTTTTATGTCAATAATTGAAATACCAATTATTTCTGAATTAAATGACTTTGATAGTTCGATTGCATAATCTACAGCGACTAAGCTTGTGTCTGAGCTATCAATTGGTACAAGGATTGTTTTCAACATCTTAATCTCCATAAAACGTTACAAACCCAGGTTGAATTAAACTATTGAGAACATCACATCTTGAAATTACGCCAATTAGAGTCCCTTTTCTCACTACTGGTACTCTGATAATGTTATGTTCAGTCATTTTCTTAATTATTTCTTCAACGTGAGTGTCCTCTTCTACACAGATTGGTTCTTTTGTCATTATATCCTCGGCAAATATATGTTGTAAATCTTTGCCTTCTTTAACTGCCTTGAGGAGATCAAATTCGGTTACCACTCCAACTACCTTACCTTCATCCACTACAGGGAGTCCGCTGTACATGCCGGATAGTAATTTTACAGACAGGTCTCTACCATTTGTTTTCCTGGTTGCGGCAGTTACTATCTTATTCATTATTTCCTTTGCTAACATAACGATCTTCCTTTCTTTTATAAGTAACAAATTAATTAATTTGATTGATTCTCTATACTCTATAAATTTACGCAGTTTGATTTATATGCAATAATGTAAACAGAATCAATATGATTATTACAATATTATTAGCTGCAGCATTTTTTCTAGCTGAAATTACGACAGTGGTCATAATGTTATTGGCATTCATAATTGCTCCTTTATCAAATAAATTGAAAGAATCGTTAAAATCAAGTTACCTTGATTCTTTGTCTAAAATGTGTCATTCCTTTAAGATATCCGTGACGCTTAAGTCAATCCATTTGGTAATATTCTCATGTGGTAAAAGGGTTTTACCATTGTAAATATAGTCCAAACCTTTTAGCCTCTCAGGTATACCAGATTCTATACCTCCTCTTGCGATAAGGTGAGGTATAACTATTGCATTGCCTTTAAGGCTCGCCATCATAACCGTTTCTCTTAGAAACATAGTTGCCTTTTCTCTTATCACTTTAGGGGCATCATCCCTAAGTGTGGCTACTTTTACATCCTTAAAATTCCCTTTTTCTTTTATGAATAAGGCAAGAATCCTCATTTCCTTAAGCCATTTTTCATTTTGTCCAGGATCATTTGGACCATGTCCCACGATTATGATTGTTTCATCATTAGGATTTTTGCTCAATTCAGAGGCTCTATCTAAAAGGATCTCAGCTATTAGCAGATGAGAATTTATAGCACTGGTCATTACAAATTCAGCATTACTTTTTATGAACAATAACTCTTTTTGAGAAGTTTTTGTTTCTTTTCTTAAGCCTAATATGAAGGCAGTATTTTCAATAATTGGACTATATGAAGAAATGAAAAGTGGTACAGCCACAATTTTCTTTACACCCTTTTCTTCTAATCTGTCTATAGCAGCTTGGATTGTCTCAGGATCGGCCATACCGAAGGCTATTTCTATATTAAACTTTTTTTTCAGTGGCTTAACAGCATCTATTACCATCTTATTCCAAAGAGGTAGTTTACCGTACTTATTCTCTTCATTTTTGATCAATTTTGTGGATGGTCCTCCATGAGCAAGTACAAGAACACCAATGTCAGGATTTACAATCGAAGATATGCAAATATTTTCTACTAGAAATGCCTGAAGGGCCAAGAGAAAAATAAATACAATTAAATTTTTATGAACTGCCTTAGTAAACATAACTTTTCGTCATAGATATATCCAAAGTTATTCACAAAATTAATAATACTATACTAAATATTTAAAGTCCACATTTAATTATCGGTGAAGGGTTAAGGTAACAAGGCTCGTTTCGGTAACGTCTATGGGTTGCGTCTACGAACAACGTAACTGTAGAACGATGCAGTTTTCGTTACCCTTACTAGGTGTGAAACTAACATCTTGACCGATGCCCATAAAATACCTACGGTAATTTTAAGTCAAATTATTGTAGGGAACGTTTCCCAGCCCGACATCGTTCCGGCGGGCAAACGTGCCGAATTATAAATGTAATGGCGGGTATGCCTGCCTGTCCCTGCCTTTCGGCAGACGGGGAAATCCGCCCTACTTAAGGTTATAGAATTTCAGAGATGTTGTTAGAAAGCAATTTGTAAAGCAGTGAGCACTTGATCATTGTCTCTTTCTCTCTTTGTTTCATTTCTATGTATATAATTAATCTGTAGTTTGGCATGATCACGCTTTATAAAATAATTTAGCCCTACTGTTATATCCTTTTCCTCATTATTACTAGCGTCTTCAAATTCCTCATATTTAAATACGCCCTGGAGTTTAGGCAGAAAAGGCATGAAATATCCGACCTGTGTGTACCAACCTTCTCTTTTAAGTTTTGAATCTTTACTCTTCATGTATTCACCTTTGAAGGATAAATCATTGTATTCATACCTGAGCTCTCCACCTAATCTACTTCTATCGGACATTTCAGTTCCTTTCTTCCCTGTTAGACCGCTCATTCCAATTTCAAAACCTTTAAAAGGTTTCAGAACAATGCGCCCTGAGATATCCTTATAGTCGTTCACATCAAGTTGATTTTGACCTTCTCCATTAAATATCCCTAGCCAATAATCTGCATACTTCCAAATACCCCTTAATTGTATTCCAATATCTCTCTGATCACCAAAGGTTCTGCCAATAAAAGATCGCTCAATTGTGTCTAACTTAGCCGAAGAACGTAATCCCTCCTCCGTAACAGGTAGCTTGAACTGTCCTACGTTCAAGCTATGGTGTGGAATGTAATTTAGGTCAACGTGAAAATCCTGGAGTATCCTGGTCTCTTGATCAATCGAACTATTGCTTGAGTCTAATTCTTTTGACGGATCTATCATAACTGTCCATGCAACTTCAGGTAATATTTTTCCCCTAAACATTATTTCAGAACGTCGCAATCTGAATGTATCTGCTTTACCTGCTCCCTTGCCTGTTGTTTCATCATGTGTATACCAGAGTTGCAAAAGCCCTCCGATCTTAAGTTCACCAAATCCTGTTTTTACTGGTTCTGGAAGTAAACTTTTTTTGGGTTTTAGCCTATCAATCTCATGGTACAGATTCCTAACCTCGTATTTTAATGACTTGATTTCTTCCCTATCTTCATTATCATCTTTAATTTCATTTGCCAACCTCTGGCCATGGATTTCTCCCAAATTTTCTTCCACTTTTATCTGTGATCCATAAATTTGTGTTTTGGAGTCTTCTTTAAGAATTTCTGTTTCCATCTCACGGACTTCTTCCTCAGTTATAACACCCTTCTTTATCAAAAGCCTTACAAGGGGGTCTCTTTCTTTTGCTTTCACAATATTTCCAAATATAATTGAGCTTGCAAAGACAAATAGAATTATTCTCCATCTCATTTTATTATGCCTCCTAAAAAGTTAGTTCTCTTCGGTTCCCACTTGATTAAAAGATATGAAGCTTCTGCCAATCCAGTTATCTAACTGAACTAGTCCATAAAAAGGCGATGTAACTATGGTATTGTTGCGAGCCGCATTGACAAAAAATTAATTATGATAATCGAAATTTGTGTAAATCAGTTTAAAAAGTCATTGTCTGTTACCTTTCTTTTGTAGCAGTATGGTTGTAAAACAACATACATAGCGAAAAAACTTTATCCATTAAAAATCAATCTGGAAACGCATACCAAAAAGGTCTGCATCTCCATCATCATCACCATCGCTATCCAGAGTAGGGTCAGCTTTGACATAATTAAGCATTACCCTCGTATTAGGATTCAAATACCAGTTGGCGCCTAATGTTATAGTATCTAACCTTCCTGCATCCACTGCTTCATCTGATAAGTCAAGCTCAGAATAGCGTGCAAGTAATTCTATTGCCCCAGGACTTTTTCCCCATTTAAAATTGCTTTTTGGCTTTACACGGCTAAATGTACCATTTGTTGTCTTATAGCTTCTGTTTTCTCCCGTTATAAAATAACTACCGTAGACATAAAATCCTGAAAAGTCAGGATCAGAGTCCACACTTCTCTTAAGGTCTACATCGACAAATGAATATTCTGCCTGTAATGAAAAAGGTCCGTATACAAGGGCCAATTCCGGACCAAAAAGGTCATAACTTTCTGTAATATCAGTAAGGGTGCTGCCTGTATCTACAAAATCAGGAGCCAGGTTAATATCAGGTTTTGTTTCGAAGGTAACAGAATTACTCTCTGCATTTTGCCAGCTATAGCCAAGCCCTACATGAAGAAGCTTCCTTCCTTTTTCTGCATACCATGGCAGGCCGGTAAGTCGTCCTGTGAAACTATATTGCCCCTCGTTAGAACTATCAGCTATATCACTGTCACCAAATGCGTCTGTGTTACGAAATACTCCTGCAGCCCAAGTCACACGCTTACCTAACATGTGGTTGTGAAACATAAATCCAGTATTTCGTTCGGGTGCAAAGGGATCATCTGTCAAATTTCGTTCCATGAATGAGATGTATTTGCTCGATGTTAACTGTTCAAGGCTATAAGGTTCTTTAAAATGGCCTACACGGAAATTCCCTAAATAAGGAATCTTTTTCAATTCAATATAAACGTCTTTAAAATCAGCTACTCCATCCTCATAGTCATACTGTGCCTTGAAACCAATATTTCCATAGATACTACCAGCTACATAAAGCCTGGCTCTTCGGAATTCCGTACCATCCACCAGATCCCCAATACCTGATTCTTCCTCCAATTTTTTGTTCTCGGTCATCCAGGCCCAGTCATTCATTATGCGACCACCTACTTTGAGCTTAAAATTACCGTTTTCAGATTTAAATCGAAGGCCTTTGTCCCAATAAACTTCAAACGGAGATGGGTTATGAGCTAAACCGGCTTCTACCATCTTTTCCCTGGTTTCTTTCTTCATAAGATAATTATCTATTACTTGCTCGATTTCACTTTCTACCCTATACATGGGCTTAGATATTTCAGCAACTTTTTCCCTTGTTTCTATCTTGTCTTTTAAGACATTAATCATTCCTTGCTGTTTCTTTATCGTTTCTTCCATTATCTAACTGTTTCTTTAACGCTGTAATATCTGAGTCCTGCCCGCCAGAATGACTTTGTCGTAATGCTGCGCCTTGTGCGTCATCCATCGGACCAATATCTGCGAAACTATTAATCGAAACACTACTGAAAATAATAAAAACAAAAACTGACAACGCCACTGAAATAACATTTCTCATTTTACTTCCCCCTTTCTGATTTGAGATTTTTTAAGTTCATATAGAAAATTTACTACCCCTTCTACGTCTATTTCAGCCATAATTTCAGGGTCTTTTTCTTTCATGCCTTTTATGATATTAGTCCACCTTTCCTTTGACCAGGGTCTTGCACGATGCATCACCAGGATCCTATCAATGGTGTGGCATTTTACACATTTATTCTTCTCAAATAGTTTTACGTCCGTTTCTTTAAGAAGATATGTTTGCTTGAGCATTTTAAGTTGCTCAGGTTCTTTCATTTCATAAGCCCTTATCTCCTTTCTTTGAAGCGCCAGATATTTAGATACAGCTTCAACTTCGTCTTTGCTCAGTAACGCTGGCCCTTTTGATTGCATCCTGTGCAATACATGGAGCCAATCCTCATTAGTCCACTCCTCAGGTTTGTCGAGTATATAATCAACAGTATGACATTGAGTACACCTCCGGGACAAGAGGTTTTCCACCTTATCCCTGGTGGAAGGCTTCTCCATTAATGGTTCTTCACGGGTTATGATAAGTCTAGCATCATATGGTGAAGTTATAATCTTAACATTCTCTCTTAATACAATACGTGGGAAGAAGCCAAGAACCAGTTTTCTAATGCCAATGCTGATTTTCCCTTCATCTCCCACATAATATATCTCGCCGTTTTGTTCATCAAATTTGCGAGATTCTTGATAACTAGTTGAATATGTGACGTGAACACGGTAAAAAACATTTTAAATATACTTGATGGGATATAATACATAAAATTAATATTTTGATACATTAATTTCTTCCATTGTTCCAGTGACGAGAAAGACTATACGTTCGCAGATATTGGTTACACGATCAGCTATTCTTTCCAGGTTATGAGCTGCCCATAAGAGATAAGTAGCCCTCGTAATTGTTTTTGGGTCTTCAATCATAATTGTAAGGAGTTCCCGATAGATCTGCTCGTAAAGTGCGTCGACTTCATCATCTTCATCGCAGATGGCTCTTGCTGTTTTTTCATCTCTGCTTACAAATGCCTCAAGACTCCTCGTAAGCATGTGAGTGGCTTTTTCGGCCATCCTGGGAATATCTATTAATGGTTTAACCAGAGGCTTATCTCCATGCATTATTACTATCTTGGCAATACCTTCAGCATGATCGCCCATGCGTTCCAGATCTGTAGTTATGCTCAGGACTGCTATCAATTCCCTTAAATCTGTTGCGACAGGTTGTTGAGTGGCAAACAAGTGTATACATTTTTCTTCGATATCCCAACGTTTTTTGTTGATTTTAAGATCATCATTAACTATTTTTTTGGCCTCTTCAGTATCAAGGTCTTTTAAGGCCTTAACGGAACGGTCTATGGCTACACTAACCATTTCACCTTCGCATATTAACTCTTTTTCAAGCGCTTTAATATTTTCCTGGAAAGTCTTTCTTGTTGTTGGCATATTGTTATTAACCTCCTTTTATAATCCTGATCTATCTGCTCGTGACGGTATCAGTGTCATTGAATTAAGTAATTTTAATAAATGTCACCATAAACTAACAGACTGTAGCGGAAGGCTTTAACATTATATTATAATATAGTAATCATAAAAATGGAAACCTGAAGGTTTCCGCTACGGTTTAATTCAATAACATTGGGTTATCAGGACAGGTTTAGCCGAAATTGCCACTAATATAATTTTCAGTAAGTTTTTCTTTGGGTTTTGTGAATAACTTTTTAGTATTACCGTATTCAATAAGTTTGCCCAGATAGAGAAAACCTGTAGTATCAGAGACTCGTGCTGCCTGCTGCATATTATGTGTAACGATGATAACGGTATATCGTTCCTTCAATTTTACCATTAACTCTTCTATCTTAAAAGTACTGGCAGGGTCCAGGGCGGAACATGGCTCGTCCATCAGAATTATCTCTGGTTCAATAGCCAGAGCCCTGGCAATGCACAGTCTTTGTTGCTGGCCGCCGGAGAGTTGTATAGCAGATGTGTGAAGACGATCCTTAACTTCTTCTAATAGACCACAATCTTCTAAACTTCTTTCTACTATCTCAGGAATCTTCTTTTTATCCTTTATGCCATTTATACGTAGGCCGTAAGCAACATTATCGTATATCGTTTTTGGAAATGGATTTGGCCTTTGGAATACCATTCCTATTTTTCGTCTAATCTCTGTTACATCAGTATCAGGGGCATAAATATCTTCTTCATTAAAAAGTATTTTTCCATCAATCTTTGATTCAGGTATGAGTTCGTTCAATCTATTTATACACCTTAGCAGACTGGATTTTCCACAACCTGATGGGCCTATGATTGCCGTAATTTTTTTTTTGTGCTATTTCCAGATTTATCTTTTTTAAAATCTGTTTTTCGCCATAAGTTAAACTCAAATCTTTTATTATAATATTGTTCATGTATTAGGATATTTTAAATTAGTAGGACACAGATTTTCACAGATAAAAACAGATAATAACTTTAAAACTTAGTTTTTTTCTTTACAATCTGCGTTCATCTGTGTCCAAAATGATAATTACGCTTGGAATTTCTTTCTTAACTTAAACCGTAGAAAGATCGCTGTAAAATTCATGATCAGTACTAACATAATAAGTACTAATGCTGTACCATATGCCAATGGCCTGACCTGCTCAATAGCATGATGTTGCGTTGATAAGATATATAAATGGTAGGGTAGGGCCATAAATTGATCAAAAACTGAATCCGGTAAGCTGGGAAGGAAAAAGACAACTCCTGTGAAAAGAATTGGAGCTGTTTCTCCTGCAGATCTTGAAAGGCCCAGTATACTACCAGTTAAAATTCCTGGAAGGGCATATGGTAAGACATTGGAACGTATGCTCTGCCATTTTGTTGCCCCTAATGCTAAAGAACCTTCTCTGTAGGAGCGAGGAACTGTTTTAAGGGCTTCTTCAGACGTCGCTATGATCCAGGGTAATGTCAATAATCCTAATGTAAGTCCTGAAGAGAGTACACAACTTCCAAAATTTAATCCTTGTACAAAGATTGCTACGCCAAATAAACCATAGACAATAGAAGGCACTCCTGCCAGATTCCTGATTGCGGCTCGAATTATGCGCGTAAGTGTTCCCTCTTTTGCGTATTCACTTAAATAAATAGCTGCTGATACACCTATAGGGATTGAAAATAGTGTAGTTATAATCGTTACAAATATTGTCCCGATAATGGTGGGAAGAATGCCTCCCCTGGTCATTCCATCTTTGGGAAAGTCTGATATAAATTCCCAACTGATCACTTTAGAACCATACATAATTATATGGACAATAATAGTACCCAGAATCAGTATGACAATGATAGCAGAAAATCCAAGTATGGAAAAACCAATTATTTCCTCAAATCTTTTTAATTTCATGTTATTTAAATTAAATATTATCAGTAGCGGAAACCTTCAGGTTTCCATGTCCATGGTTTAGCAGGTAAAAATGTCTACATGAGCATTGGAATTCATCCCATGGTGAGTGGAGGTCTAAAGACCTCCGCTACATTTTACTCAACATAAAATGGAAATTCCTATGCTATTGAGTTCTATATTTTGCTGTTACAAGTTCTGCAATTATATTGACTGAAAGACTCATCAAGAAAAGGATTGTGCCAACCGCGAATATTGCATAATAGTGGGTTGTGCCATAAGGCACTTCTCCAAGTTCAATTGCTATAGTAGCGGTCATTGTCCTTATTGAGTCAAAAAAACTATGTGGCATTGCAGGAGCATTGCCTGTTGCCATTAAGACTGTCATAGTTTCTCCAATTGCTCTTCCTATCCCAAGCATAATGGAGGCTACTATTCCGGAAATCGCGGCAGGAATAGTTACGCGAATCAGTGTTGTCCAACGATTTGCCCCAAGTGCATAGGATGCTTCCTTATACTCTTTAGGGACGACCCGGATGGCATCTTCCGAGATGCTTATGATGGTGGGTAGAGACATAACGGCCAGAAGGATAGATCCATTAATTGCATTCAGGCCGCTTGTAAGGTTGAATACTTTAGCAATAAGGGGTCCTACAAATATAATGCCCAGGAAACCGATTACAACAGATGGAATGGCTGCAAGAATCTCTATAATTGGTTTTAGTATTTCCTGAGTCCTGTGGCCAGCCACCTCAGTAATATAAGCAACGGTCCCAATACCCAGGGGCACGGCAATTACCATTGAGCCCAAAATTACCATAAAAGTACTTACTACCATGGATAGGATTCCATATGAAGGCTCTTCGTAAGCGGTGGGGTTCCATACGGTGCTGAAGAAAAAGTTGAAAGCGCTTATGTCTTTGAACGTTTTAATTCCATTAAAGAGCAGCATCGAAAATATTCCAAGTAGGATAATTATTGCCGATATGCCTGCCAGAAAGAAGAAGAAGTGTATGACTTTCTCTTTGACCCTTGTTAATTTCATTTGATTATGCCTAACTTTTAATTATACTTAATCTTTGATTAAGCCTAAACTGCGATTGTGTTCCATGTGTTTATCTGTTATGGGATAATAACCTTCATTTTCAATCAACTCTTGTCCTTCAGTGCTCAATTCAAATTGCACAAATTCCAGTATCATTCCTTTAGGCATGCCATTAGTATACTGAAACAGTGGGCGACTGAGAGGATATACTCCTGATTTTACGTTCTCGGATTCCAGTGGGCTTACGGGTGAAGAGTTTGCATTCTTTGCCAGCTTTTGTATCTTTATTTCAGAAATAACGTTGCCTTCATGATTCACAACATATCCAATGCCTACATATCCAATACCTGCTTTGTCCTTTCTTACTGCTTCTACTATCTGGGCGGTTCCATTCATCCTGCGAACGTTTGGTGAGTAATCTCCCTTAAGCACAGTATCTCTAAAATAAACAAAAGTTCCGGAATTACTCTGACGGCCATACATAGAAATCTCCAAATCAGGACCTCCGAGGGTTTTCCAATTTTTGATATTCCCTTTGAAGATGTCTGCTACTTCATTTATATTCAAGGAGTTGACGGAAAGACTTTCATGCGTAATTACGGCCAGCCCATCTAATGCAAAAATAAT
>MAYW01000118.1 GCA_001723765.1 Candidatus Scalindua rubra | reverse complement strand
TGGTATAAATTACCCTCCCTCTTTTTTGCATTATTTTTGTAAGTCATTGATTTTATTTGATTTCTCTATCATTTGTGCGTTTGATGACCCTTCTTCAGAGGGGTTTTTATATGCATAAAAATCCCTGATTAATAGTCTACGAAGGGTAGGAGAAAGTATATTCTATGCCAAAAAAAGATTGGACCGAGAGCGACAAGATCAAAAATATCTTGAAAATTTATGGGGCTTCCTTTATCTAAAAGTTATGTCTGTTGTCATTGTATCTTTTGTACTGCACTGATTTTAATGTAACATTATTATATTTCATAAAGTTTTCCAAATTCACCAATATCTTTTATGTCTGCTACCATATTTCGTAAAGCCGTATCTATTTCTTTTAATCTTGAACCATCTTTATCAAAAGACTCAGCAAGTATTACCAGATTTGGTGTATTAGAAGAAGCACGTATCAAGAGCCAACTGCCGTCAACAAAGCTAATTCGTACTCCATTTATAGTCATCAATTCTTTAATTTTAACACCGGAAAATATACCATCTTCCTGTACAATAGCCTCTATCCTTTTATGAATCTCATCAACAACCTTGTACTTGATTAAATCAGATACTTTCGGCTGAATATTGGGAGATTGATGAGAAGGAGGTAATTCATCGAGAAGATCGGAAAGTTGTTTACCGTTTGATTTTGCCTCGCATAAAATCCAAAGAACTATCAATGCCGCTACACAACTATCGTCATATCCACGTCCAAATGGTGGCCGGAAGAAAAAGTGTCCGCTTCTCTCAAAGCCCGCGATAGCTTCATTATCAGCTACTGCAGCCTTGACATAAGAATGTCCTGTTTTTTCCCATATTATTTCTGATTTAAGTTCACTGGTGAAGAGTGAGGTTGATTTGACATCTATAACAAACTTGCATTGATCGTGATGACGTTCAATATGCTTCGCAATCAATAATCCTATACGGTCATTGAAAATTATCCTTCCCTGGTTGTCTACAACACCGATACGATCACCATCTCCATCTATACATATCCCAATATCTGCATTATTGCTATTAACCAGACTTTGTAGGGCTTTAAGAAAAGGGATACTTTCAGGATTTGGGTTGAAATTAGGATAATCCCAATCCAGGTCAACATTACCTGGTACAACATCAAAACCTAATTTAGAAAGAAGTTCAGGTAATATAATACCTGCAGTACCGTTGCCGGTTTCAACAGCAACCTTAAGTCGAGGTAGTTGCTCGAAACGAGGGGACCACCCCTTGATAAGGTCAAGAATATACTGATCGTTACAATCATGGATCTGTTTATATCTTCCCGCATGATCTCCAGTAAACAAATCATGGTCATCCGTATCCATCAATTTCTTCAATGACTTGATACGGGAAGGACCGAATGTCTGGGAATAGTTGTGTCCCATCTTTACTCCTGTCCAACCATTAGGATTATGGCTAGCCGAAATCATGGCGCACGCGGGAATCGAATAGTGATACTGGGCAAAATATAGAGTTGGCGCAAGACAAAGACCTACATCATATACGGCAAGTCCAGAAGCCAGTAATCCAATAACAAGTGCATTTTTTACATTTTCAGAATATTTTCGAAAATCGTAACCAACTAATATAGCATTGTGATTGCCATTCTCTGGTTCTTTCAGAAACGTTCCCAATTGTTTGCCCAACTTTTGCAAACCGCGATAATTAATCTGAATTTTGGAAGTTTCCTCATCCACAGGTTCAATAATCCAACGAGCATCATATTCACGGAATCCACAATCTTCTACAATTGCTTCTGTGAAATACGATAATGAATTATATTTCCCTACATTGCTCATGCAATTTCTCCTTTTATGAATTCGTTTGCGGTAAAAATGCTTTAACAGACAAATCTAACGTCATATGAAATGCCGGTGTTTTTTCACGCCGACTGTCAACTACTTCAAGCTCCATTTTACTAGAATCCAATATCTTAAATTGGATATAACCTAAGTGATTTCCTATGATATGGAAAGAATCAATCTTGGATAAATTTGTGACACCAATAACGTAACTACCGTATTTAAACTCATTCCTTCCTTATAATATCAATAACTTGTTTCTTCCACTGTTCCATTATTGCTTTTGTTTTTCCCTCAAGGTTTAATATTATTAATGGTTCAGTATTAGATTTTCTTACGTTAAACCACCAATCATTGTACTCAATTGTAATACCGTCCAGATAATCAATCTTACCGTCCTTAAAACGTTCAGCAATTTGTTTTATCTTTTTATTCTTATCCTCAACCTCAAAGTTAATTTCGCCCGTTGAATAATATCTTTTTAATGGTGCAATCAGATTAGACATTGGCACATTTTTGCGACTCAGGACATTTAAAACTTCTATCAAGGCAATTATTCCTGAATCAGCATAATAATTATCTTTGAAATAGTAGTGCCCTGACAATTCACCGCCAAAGATGGCATTTTTTTCTCTCATAGTGGCCTTTATGTGAGAATGACCGACCTTTTCTCTGTAAGGTTTACCACCAGCTTTTTTAATTTCTTCTGGCACAACCCAGCTCGACCTCAAATCATATATAATTGTAGCTCCCTTTTCCATTTGCAAAAGCTCTTTTGCAATTGCGGCTGTAATTAAATCACATCCTATTTCTTGACCATTTTCATCAACAAAGACGCATCTGTCCGCATCACCATCAAATGCTACCCCTAAATGACTCCTAGTCTTGCGTACTTTTTTTTGTAAATCCAGTAAATTCTTACTTTCTAAAGGATTAGGTTCATGGTTAGGAAAGGTACCATCAAGGTCAAAAAATAATGGAATAATTTTACACGGAAGCTCATCAAAGATAACAGGAATCATTTTTCCTGCCATTCCATTTCCTGCATCAACTACAATCTTTAATGGTCTAATGTTATCGGCAAAATTAAGAATATGCTTTTTGTAATCATTAAGTATGTTCTTTTCTGTGATTTTACCAAATTGTTCAGAAGGAGGTATTCTGGTTTGGCGTGCAAATTCTGATATTTTTGATAAACCTGTGTCAAAACTTATGGGCATGGCTTTTTCATGACACAATTTGAATCCATTATATTTTGATGGGTTATGGGATGCTGTAACCGTAATGCCTGCATCATAGTTATAATAACCTACGGCAAAATAGGAAGTATCTGTAGATACTTCTCCTATGTCAATGACATTAATACCTGCTTTTGTTATGCCTTTCATTAAAGATTTGGCAAGTGAATTAGAAGAAGGTCTGACGTCTCTTGCTACTACTATATTTTTAACATCTTCTTTTACGCTTTTTAGGAATTGTACTGTTGCCATTCCTATTTTTTCTGATGTATATTCGTTTAGTTGTTCAGGATATTCGCCTCGTATATCATAGCTTTTAAATATCTTAAGATTAATTGCTTTGTCTTGATTCGGGGAAAGTTGTACAACCTTCCTTGTCTTAGTAGTTTCTATATTTGTTGTTGCCTTATTATGTTCTTCCGCTGATGATGAAGCATTAATTGTTTCTGTTCTATGGTGACATACAGGACATTTTGGATAATGTACTCTTTGTCGACCTTTACAAACTGATATGCTAACCTCATAGTTTTCTCCGGGGCATTGGCGCATTGTTTTTATTGTATTTTTAGACATAACATTACTTAAGTTTATAACTCGAAAAATTTCTATTTGTTATTAATGGTAAAATTATAATGTAAATATAAAAGTAAAATTGAAAAACTAAGTTATATTTTAATTGTAAAAAAGAAGTTTTCCACAATAAATAAAATTTAAAATTGTCAATAAACTTTATTATCTAAAAAAGTAATTGTATATATAGTAATTATTATTACTTTTTGCTTTAAAACTGTTCAATGTGTTTTTAATGAAAATTAAAGCATCTTGGCTAAAGAGTTAAATTTTTAATGTATATGGTTTTTAAAAGATAAAAAAATTGTTCAATTACAAATTTGAAATCTTTTAGAAAAAAACCACAAGTTATCCACAAGTTATCCACAATTGAAAAATAAAAAGTTTAAAAATAGTATCGCATGGAATCTAAATATTGGTTTGTGTAAATAATGATATAATATAGTCTTACAGGATATATGTTTTAAATTTATGTTTGTATTGCAAAAAAATTGTCTTCTAATGTAAAAGATATTCAAGAAGAAATTAAAAAAAATTTTTTTTTAAAATTTTATCTCACCATGCTTAAAGTTCAATCTTGTTGCTATTAAAAGTCTTACGAAATTTAATATTTTACACCAGATAATATTTAAAAAAATATCACCTTTTTAATTTGACACTAATAATTATTTTGCTAATATCCCGACTTAATAGAATATCAAATAAACTGAAAAACCGAATTTTGAATTGTTATCCATCCGTTGAAATATTGGACAGTTTTTAATTCGGTTTTTGTTCTGTTCAATTATTTTCCACTTCTAATGAAATGTTCCACAACTTATAAACCCTCGAGCCTTTGGGAAGATGTTCTTGATGAAATTGAGAATAAAGTCGGTATACGACAATATAATTTATGGTTCAAAAACACCCGTTTAATCTCCTTCGATAACAAATCTGTAAATATAAGTGTACCGAACCTGTTCGTTCAGACAAAGATTCATGATAATTATGAATCACTGATAAGAGATTCAATAAAAAATATAACCAGGATAAATCCCTCTGTAAATCTTCTTGTAGAAAGCAACGGGAATTCTCAAATAAGCCACCGTAAAATAGTTGATGATATCAAATCTAAAAAGCCATTGAATCAAAATGATAGTTTTATAAATAATAAACGTTTATTATTAAAAGATTTTATTGTAGGTGATTGCAATAGGTTGGCTTATGCTGCTGCTCTTGAAATTTCCAAGCCTGGACCAGTAGCATTTAATACACTTTTTGTGCATGGAGCTATTGGAGTAGGTAAAACTCATCTTCTTCAGGGTATTTGGAATCGACTGAGATCTGAATCAAGTACTGTAAGTGTTGCGTATATGCCTGCAGAAAATTGGACAAATGAGTTTGTTTATTCTCTAAAAAATGGCAGGCTTGAAGCATTTAGGAAAAAATATAGAGGCATTGACATGTTTCTTGTTGATGATGTTCATTTTTTGTCTAATAAAAAGGGAGTTCAAGAGGAATTTATTCATACCTTCAATACATTGCATAATTTATCTAAAAGAGTAGTATTTGCAAGTGATGCTCATCCCAGATTGATGAGTCAACTTAAAGAGAGTCTTGTTAGTAGGTTTATGTCAGGAATGATTGCGAGGATTGAACAACCAGGTTTTCACACTGCGTTGCAGATTTTGCGGTCTAAAGTTGTGAAGATGCGGAAGAAAATTCCTGATAATGTTCTTGAATTTATTTCTGAGAAGTTCAACGACAGTGTAAGGTCAATGGAAAGTGCAATAACTACGGTATTAGCGCATGCAAACATAAATAAAGTAAAGATCGATTTACAATTGGCTTGTGATGCCCTGTGCGAACTATACGATAGCAAAAAGAATATAACATTGAAGGATATAGAGGATGTAGTAATTAGTCATTATAACGTTTCTAGTAACGATATTCATTCTGGAAATAAATCAAGAAACATTGCTCTTTCCCGCCAAATTTGTATGTATCTTGCAAAAATGCTTACAGATGCTTCATATCAAGAAATAGGGCGGTATTTTGGGAATAAAAGGCATACGACTGTTATTTTTGCTATAAATAAAGTAAAAGAAAAGATGAAGAACAGTGTTGAGTTTCGATCACACACAGAAAATTTGATCAGAATAATAAAGAAACAATAATTCAATCTTTAACTTTAGTTTTATATTCATGGGATTTGGGATAGTGATTTAGTTAATGGATATAACATAAAACAATTCTAAAACTATTTCAAAGGAAATTCTTTTATGACGATAGAAAAAACAGAAAAAGAATGGAGAGAAGAAATGGAAAAAAGGAATTTTATTATATGGTATAAACGTACTACCCCATATGAAATTAAAAAGATAAAAGGTGAAGAAAAGGAAATATTGGACAGGTTAGTTATAAAATATGCAGATGAAATAAAAAATATTAAATAAATCAAATCACCTAGTCTCTAAGTCGACAATTTCTTGCTTTTTCTGACAGAAAATTGTCACCTGAGAGACTGTTCTACCACACCTTAAGTGTGGTAAAGAAAATTATTTAGTAACAAAGCTGTGGACTTAACACAACATAATGTTAAAATACAAGAGTTGATCTTTCCTTATTTATTTATAGATTAAACTTTCATGACCCTTTGTGTCACCACGAATTATGAAAATTCTAGATTCCCGTTTATGCCCGCCCGCCAAGCTTACTGGCGAGATCGGGAATCTATTTTCGGATCAAACCCTCATGCCCTTTCAGGGCGCCACGAAGCATGAAAACATGTCCTGACGAAAGTAATGTCATCCCCATGGAGATGGGGACAGGATCAGATTCCCTGTCTGCCCGCCCGGATGAATCCGTTCGGACGGGCTTCCCAAGTAGTTATTCATCGGGAATGACAGAAAAACATGTCCTCGTGTAAATGGGGATTGAATTGTGTAAGTAAGTTAGAGCGTCACAAGTTGTCATTCCAGACCACGATCGGGAATCTATTTTCGTGTTAAAGAAAGAAATTGTAAGATTTAGCCAAAATGACTGTTAAGAAAGAGGTGGCCGCTAAAATTGTAAGACTTTTGGAGAAAAGGTATCCAGAGGCATTTCTTGCCTTAAATTTTAACAATCCATTGCAATTACTTGTCGCGACTATCTTAGCTGCACAATGTACGGACAAGAGGGTTAATGATGTAACGAAAGGACTTTTTAAGAAGTATAAGAAAGCAGAAGATTTTGAACGTGTAAAAATAAATGCACTTGAGAAAGATATAAGTTCAATAAGTTTTTACAGAAATAAGGCTAGAAACATAAAAGAGTGCTGTAAGATAATTGTAAAAAAGTATGGGGCTAATGTCCCTTCTAACTTAAATGAATTAATATCTTTACCAGGAATTGGGCGAAAAACTGCTAACATCATTTTGGGAAACGCATTCGGTAAGCAAGCCATTGCTGTTGATACACATGTTCAGAGGGTTTCGACACGTTTAGGGTTGGCAACCTCTAAGAATCCTGATAATGTAGAAAAGGAACTTTGTGAAGTGGTTCCCAGAGATAAGTGGACAAAAAGCTGTCATCTTTTTCAGGCTCATGGTAGGATGATTTGTACAGCGAAAAATCCATCATGTCCAGATTGTATATTATTTGACCTCTGCGAATGGAAAGATAAAAGAAAGAAGTAATAACTATGAAGATTAGTTGTATAGGTTGTGGTTATGTGGGGCTTGTTGTTGGAACTTGTTTAGCTGATATGGGGAACGAAGTAATTTGTTTTGATATAGATAGGGGGAAAATAAATAAGCTAAAAAAAGGCATTATTTCTATTTACGAGCCAGGATTACAAGATATGTTTGACAGGAATGTTAAAGAAAGGCGATTATATTTTAGTAATGATATAAAAACGACGATTAGAAAATCAAACGTAATCTTTATAACCGTTGGCACTCCACCCGGACAAAATCATGAGGCAGATCTTTTTGCTGTTAAATCAGTTTCTAAACAAATTGGTAAAAATATGAATTCTTATAAAGTAATTGTAAATAAAAGTACAGTGCCTGTAGGTACTGCAGAATTAGTGAAGAAAATTATAAAAAGAAATCAAATTGGCAAATTTGAGTATGATGTGGTATCAAATCCAGAATTTTTACGTGAGGGCGAAGCTGTAAAAGATTTTACTAACCCTGATAGAATAGTTATTGGAACAGACAGTGAAAGAGCAAAGAAGGTAGTGGTTTCAATATACAGGGGTATTGCAAGGGCAGATAAGCCAGTATTTATTACGGATATTAAAAGCGCAGAGATGATAAAATATGCCAGCAATGCGATGTTGGCAACGAGGATTTCCTTTATGAATGAAATTGCACAATTATGTGAAAAAGTTGGGGCTGACGTAAAAAGTGTGGCAAAAGGTGTAGGGCTGGATAACAGGATTGGACCTAGATTCTTACAAGCTGGTATGGGTTATGGTGGTTCATGTTTTCCCAAAGATGTTAAGGCTTTGATGGAATTGATGAAACGGAATAAGGTTAAGGGTAAGATATTATCTGCCGTAAATTGGGTGAATGAAGATCAAAGGAAATTTATTCTTTTGAAGATAAAAAAACTGCTTCCGTCTTTAAAGGGAAAGACTATAGCAATATGGGGACTGGCATTTAAACCAAAGACAGATGACATACGCGAGGCGCCTTCTATTGCCATAATCATGGAACTTAAAAAGTTAGGGGCTAAAATACGCGCATTCGATCCTGAGGCAAAGATAAACGCAAAAAAGGTTTTAAAAGGTGTTACTTTTTGCAATGATCCTTACTCAACTATTAAGGGTTGTGATGCTTTGGTAATTGCTACTGAATGGAATGAGTTCAGGGTTTTAGATATGGGTAAGATTAAGAGGTTATTAAGACAACCAAATATAATAGACGGAAGAAATATTTATGAACCGGAAGAAATGAGAAGTGCCGGCTTTAATTATATTGGAATAGGAAGATAAATTAGTTCCCTTCGGTCACTAATTTATGGCATTTTGCTCCGCAAAATGAGAAATAAATAAAAGTCTAAAAACTTAACACTTTTGCTGGTTCAATCTTGTAGATTGAACCTAAATGTTTCGGTTCAGGTCACGACTTAGGCGGAGATTCCAGTACTGGATTCCTCCCGAAAGGGAGGTTTGTCATGTGCCTGTCTGCGTGCGACTCACAGGCAGGCATGAATGTTTGACTTTCATAAATAACGCCTTGGGGAAGCACTTTTTTGCACAACGATTCAATTTTTAAGTTTGCTACATTCTGTCATTCTGAGGGAGGGACGACCGAAGAATCTATACTCGGTACACAGAATAATTTCTCGAAAACTAATTGGCTTACGAACAGTAGATTCTTCGTGGAATTTATCCTGAGCGTTATATTTGAAACATATGTATACTCTGTTCTAAGTATAAACAAAAGATTCTTCACTTCGTTCAGAATGACAGGGAGCGAAGGGCTCAGAATGACAAATACGTTACCCATGTGCCATTCTAAAGAAGGGCTAAAGCCTTATCTCCAAGAGATTTAAAATGGAAATTCTATACTATCAAGTTATTGAGCAATTACGATATTCGTTATCCCTCTTCTAATGTTGATATGTCCCCTGTTGGCAATCCTAATTCCCTTGCCTTTAATAATCTTCGCATTATTTTTCCACTTCTTGTTTTAGGAACATCTTTTGTAAATTCGATTTCTCTTGGGTATGCATGAGCTGCTAATCGTTTCTTTATAAATTTCTGTATTTCTTTCTTAAGTTCAGGTGAAGGCTTATGTCCATAATTAAGGACAATGAAAGCCTTTATTATTTCACCTCTTTCTGTATCTGGTATTCCAATAACACCTGCCTCAGCAACTGCCTTATGTTCAACTAATGCACTTTCCACTTCAAATGGACCTACACGATGACCGGCAGTGTTGATGACATCATCTGCTCTACCTACAAACCAAAAGTAGCCATCATCGTCCATATAGGCTGTATCTCCTGTTGTGTACCATCCGGAGACACAAAAATATTCATCATATTTTTTTTTGTCTTTCCATATTTCTCTCAGCATTGATGGCCAGCCACGTTTCAAAGCCAAAAGACCATGTTTTCCTGGAGATAATTCTTTGCCTTTTGTATTAATAATCTTGGCACAAATACCTGGAAATGGCTTACCCATTGAACCAGGTTTTATTGGTAAACTGGGATAATTGGATATCATTATTGAACCGGTTTCTGTTTGCCACCAGTTGTCATGAATGGGCAAGTTATAAACCTTCAAACCCCATTTAATGACTTCTGGATTAAGAGGTTCTCCGACACTACAAATATACCTCAGGCTGCTTAAGTCATATTTTTTGATGATTTCGTTACCGGCCTTCATAAGCATCCTTAACGCGGTCGGCGCTGTGTACCAAACAGTTACTTTATATTTTTTAATAATTGAGTACCATTGTTCTGCATCAAACCTTCCGTTATATACGACTTGTGAGATTCCGTTTAGCCATGGTCCCCAGGTGCCGTAAACCGTACCGGTTACCCATCCAGGGTCTGCCGTACACCAATAAATATCATCTTCCCTTAAATCTAGCGCCCACTTAGTGGTAATATAATGGGAGATCATATCATTATGAACGTGGGTTACACCCTTGGGTTTTCCTGTAGTTCCTGATGTGTAAAGTATATACAGATAGTCTTCGGGATCGACCCATTTTATTTTGAATGATTCTGAAGCCTTATTTATTTCGGACTCGTAACTAATTTCATTCTTTTTAAGGTTATCTTTTGCCCCTACAAGTAAAATGTGTTTAAGCATGGGTAAATCTTCTTTGATTTCATTTACTCTTTGGTTAAGTTCAGGTGTCGTTATAAGCACTTTTGCTTCGCTATTTAGAAGACGATCCTTTACAGCTTCTGGTCCGAATGCTGAAAACATAGGTCCGGCAATGGCTCCAATTTTTGCTATAGCAATAATGCTTATGTAAAGTTCAGGGATCCTTGGTAAAAACAAAAAGACTCGATCGCCTTTTTCTACACCCAAATTCTTTAATGCATTTGCCAATTTATCAGATTGTGCCTTAACGTTTAAAAAGGTATATTGTTTTTTAATGTTGCCTTCACCTTCCCAAAGTAGGGCAATCTTATTCTTGTAGCTATTGGTGGCATGTCTATCGATAGCCTCATGCGCAATATTCACTCCCTCGTCAGTGAAGTGTTCAAAATACTTTTTGACATCTTCCCACTGGAAATCTTTATATGTTTTTTCATGATTTATTAAGCCATGTTTGACAGGGCTTTTATAAATTATATCTTTATATTCCATGATACAACCTCCAAAAGTTTTTAAATTGCTAATCCTCACACAAAGACACGGAGATCGCTAAGAAAACGAAATTTAAAAAAATAAAATAAAAGATAATAGTTTTACCCTTTGTGTGCTTCGCGGCTTCGTGTGATTACTTTTTTTAAATGGGACTTTGATTTTTTTTGGAGTGCAGTGACCGTGTCACTGACTGTCATACCAAAGGCAGATTCGCTGTGGCAAATATCGACACGGTCGATGCACTCCATATTCCCCACCAATATAGGCGTATTGCAACAATCTGGGAATGCTCCCCCTTCCATCTGAATAATATTAAGCAGGAAAGTCGCTAACTTATAACAAAGCATCAAATTTATGTCAATATCAAGATAAATTAGCTCACTTCGTTCACTAATTTATTTGATACTTACCAATCTATAAGTTATGATAAATGAAAATTATGTAATTTCCTGTAATTTAAATATAATTCAACATTTATAAGTCTATCCATACAAATAATTTGGTTCAGGATTAAAAATATGCTGATTGTAAAATTATAAACCCTGCTTTCGCAGGGGTTCCAAGAGTTGGTACTGGAATCCTTCCGAAAGGAAGGATACTTAACTCCACTTTATATTGAGCGATTTTCATAAAGCATTTAATAAACCGAACATGAATTCCACAAATTTAGTTAATGTCGGCATGTCATTTCCAATGTCTTATCGTATATCAGTTGATAAAGCTATAGGAATTACGACAACCATACCTATTGAAATTGTTTATGCTGCTGGGTATGTGCCTCTTGATTTGAATAATATCTTTATTTGTAATGAAGACCCTGATGCACTTGTTGATTATGCTGAGATTAAAGGGTTGCCCAGGAATACGTGTGCATGGGTAAAGGGTATATATTCGGCAACTAAAAAGACAGGGATAAAGAGAATCATAGGTGTTATCCAGGGAGATTGTAGTAATAATCAAGCCTTAATCGAGTTTCTGCAGACTGAAGATATTGAGGTAATACCATTTTCATACCCTCATGATAGAAATAAGGATTTACTTTATAAGCAATTAGATTCACTATCAAAGAAATTAGGGATAAATTTGGATAAGGCACATCAGATGAAGTTTGTATTAGATAAGGTAAGAAAAACTGTGCATGAGATTGATCGTTTAACGTGGGAAGAAAATAAGGTTACAGGCGAGGAAAATCATATTTGGAATGTTTCCACAAGTGATTTAATGGGAGATTATGTGCTTTTTGAAAGAAAAGCATTAGCGTTTCTTGAGGAGCTAAAAAACGCCCGGAACTTGACCATAAAGTAAGGTTGGGGTATATCGGCGTACCCCCAATATGTTGTAACCTGTATTCTTTCCTGGGAGAGCTGGGTGTACATGTTGTTTTCAACGAAGTTCAGAGGCAGTTTAGTATGCCATACAAAACAAATACACTAATAGACCAATATATTTGTTACACATATCCCTTTGATATTTTCTATCATATTGATGATATAAAAAAACAGATTGTAAAAAGGAAAATTAACGGAATTATTCATTATGTTCAAAATTTTTGTCATAGGCAGATATATGATAGACTTATTCGTA
The DNA here is from genome assembly GCA_001723765.1 of Candidatus Scalindua rubra. Classification (GTDB taxonomy): domain Bacteria; phylum Planctomycetota; class Brocadiia; order Brocadiales; family Scalinduaceae; genus Scalindua_B; species Scalindua_B rubra. The sequence continues at coordinate 1,489 of MAYW01000118.1, read as the reverse complement.
AGTATATTGACATTCCTGTATTAACACTTGATTGTGATCGCCCTGGCCAATTAAGTGGTTCTATGAGAACGAGGATAGAAGCATTTGTTGAAATGCTTAAGAATATCAGATGTTAAAAGACTATAAAGGCGCTTGCCATATACACACAGAGTATTCTGATGGAAGTATTCGGATTTCTGACGTAATAACTAGTGCACAAATTACTGGTCTTGATTTCGTGATATTGTCAGATCACAATACTTTTTTGCCAAAGTATGATGGTTGGGAAGGTTGGCATGACAATCTATTGGTGATTATTGGTATGGAGGTATCACCAAGACGTGAGGGTCATTTCCTGGCTCTTGACACACGTCCGTTTACTGATAATTATGATGATTCGCAGAAGTACAGGGATATGACATCTAGAGATTGTCTTGATGATGTTGTAAATAATGGTGGTGCGGCGTTTATTGTGCATCCATTTGGCAAAAGGAAGATATCATTTAGTATAGTTCTTGAGGCTTGGCGTCATTGGGAACATAATGGTTTTGTGGGTATTGAGATATGGTCTTATTTGCATGACTGGATTGACGACCTTAAATTGTCGAATCTCTGGCATTTCTATAAACATCCAAATTTGCAAATAAAAGGTCCTGACCCAAAATTATTATCTTTATGGGATCGATTGGGGCAGAAAAGGAAAGTTGTTGGCATCTCCGGTCTTGATGCTCATTACAGAAAAATCCCGTTTGCTAAAAGACCATTTTTTACCTACGAAGAACTCTTTAAAACAATTCGTACCCACGTTCTTATTGATCGTGAATTAGTTAAATCTAATGAAGCTATTCGATTTATTTGTGATGCACATAAAGAAGGCAGATGTTATGTATCCTTTGATTTATTGGCAGATGCTACGGGCTTTAACTTTGTTGCTGATTCAGGAGACAGGATTTATTATATGGGTGATGAGGTTTTTAATATTAAGAAAAAGATTCATTTTAGTATTAAATCTCCACATCAAGCTACAATTAAACTCTTACGAAATGGGAAAATATATAAGGAATGTGAAGGTACTTCTTTAGAATCTTTAAGTACTAAAAAGGGTGTCTTTAGGGTAGAAGCATACATAGAGAATAGGCCCTGGGTATTTACAAATCCAATCTATGTTAGATAATTTAATTTCCATTTTGGACACAGATTCACCCTGTTAGATAAATGTAATTGTTATTTGATTTCAAGTATAACGCAAATCATAGTAAATAAGTGAGGTTATTTAAGGTAGTAAAATATCTAACAGGGTAAACGCAGATTATCATGATAAAAATATTAGAAAATTGTCTATAATCTGCGTCCCAATTAATTTAATTTAATATATCGGAAATTCGTAATAGTTCACCACAAAAACGCAAAGAGCGCAAAGTTTTTAAAAAAATAGTGAAAAGACCACAAAACCGTTTTTTTTAGACGTTTTTTTTTGTAAGGGCGTATTGCAATACGCCCCTACTCAGAT
>MAYW01000117.1 GCA_001723765.1 Candidatus Scalindua rubra | reverse complement strand
TTTCTGGAAAACTTGAACATTATGAAAGATAATATTTCAAGAAGAACTTTTCTTAAGGCTGGTATTGCAGTCGGGACAGGGCTTTATGGCCTCTCGTATTTGAGTTCGTTTGAAAGGCCAAGGTCGCTGAAGACGTTTAAAGAAAATAGTTTAAAAAAGAAACTGGTTGTGGTACATGGTGATATTGTTGAGAGAAATGATGAAAGCTCCATAATAAGAGAGATGGTGAGTAGAGGTATTAAAGCCATTGGCGGAATGGACAAATTGGTTTCAAGGGGTGATAATGTTGTTATCAAACCTAACATAGCATGGGACAGGCGGCCTGAGTACGCAGTAAATACAAATCCATTTGTTGTTGCTGCATTGGCGGCAATGTGTATAGAAGCCGGGGCGAATAGAGTGAGCGTGCTTGATCATACTTGCGCAAAGAATCCAGGTCCTTCATATATAAATAGCGGGATCGAAAAGGCTGCAAAAGAGGTTGGGGCAGAGGTTAGGTTTGTTGACGAGAGACTGTTTAAGGATTTTAAGATACCGGGTGGCAAGCTACTTGATTCATGGCCTTTTTATGAGAAGTTTATATATCAGGATGAAGCTGACGTGTTAATAAATGTTCCTATAGCAAAGCAGCATAGTACTTCACGTTTATCTATGGCACTTAAGAATACTATGGGAATGATAGGTGGTAACAGAGGTTCAATACACAAGGATATACATCCAAAAATAGCAGACCTTAATAAAGTTGTTAAGGTTGATCTTACTGTACTCGACGCATTCAGAATCTTAAAGCGAAATGGCCCTACGGGCGGAAGACTGGAGGATGTCGACAACAATTATGAAAATGCCAGAAGATTGGTGTTTAGTGTTGATCCTGTAGCTGTGGATTCTTACGGTGCGACTTTGTTTGGTTACCAAGGCAAGGATGTAGGCTTTATCCATGAATCGTATGAGGCTGGACTGGGAGAGATTGATTTTAAATTAAGAGGCTTTGGAGAAATAACAGTTTAATAACAAATCAAACAACTTTATAATTTAGATAATAATGTGGATTCGCTTCGCTTAATCCGCCCTACATCATACCATTCCTTGTACAATTATATAATTAATCTTTTGATAGTAAAACATATAAGGGTGGATTAAGGCCCAGACCGCAGTACACCCGCATGCCGGATGGACGGGGATCGCACCAGGGCGGGCCGAATCCACATATACACTTGTCCGTCTATTCTTGCATAGAGTCCGCTTTTGCCTCCAGATTTTTTGGCAAGGTATATATCACTTATAGACATCGATCTGTCGGCAGACTTGCACATATCGTAAATAGTAAGTGCGCAAACCGAGACAGCCGTAAGGGCCTCCATTTCGACGCCTGTCTTTGCAGTAACCTTTACTTCAGACATTATCTCAATAGAGTCCTGATTATTATTTGTATAATCGATCTTAACAGAATTTATATTAAGTGGATGGCACATAGGGATAAGTTCGCTTGTCCTTTTTGCGCCCATTATTCCAGCCACGCGGGCTACTTCAAGAACATCACCTTTGGCTGCTTTTTTGTCCATAATTAACCCGAATGTTTCTGGTTTCATGGTAACCCTGGCATGTGCAATTGCAATACGTTCTGTAATCTTCTTTTCGCCAACATCCACCATCCTCGAAGCGCCCTTTTCATCTATATGCGTTAGCTTTGCTTGATTCATTTTATCCACCTATATGTTGCATCGCAAACTTGCTTCTCCCGGAATGAGAAGCAGGCTTCAAAGTGGCAACCTTTCTAAAGGCATCTTCTATTGCTTGTGGTCCTTTGTTGGTGCGTATAATACTTTTGATATCAACCTCTCCACCTGATAATAGGCAAGACCTCAATATGCCATCAGAAGTCAACCTTAAACGGTTACAGCTACCACAGAATGGTTTGCTTACGGGTGAAATAAATCCTATAACACCTTTAGCGCCATTTATCTTATACGTCTTGGCAGGACCGTGGCCGGTGTTTGAATTAACCGGTATTAACTTTATTTCGTCTTGTATCCGCTGGAAAATCTCTTCGGTTGTTATAAATCTGTTTTCTTCTGCCATGTTCTTCATGCCTGAACTCATCATCTCTATAAAACGTAGCTCCACATTATATTTTGACGTAAAAAGGACAAAGTCTTTGAGTTCATCATCGTTTATGCCTCGCATTATCACTACATTTACCTTGGTATTTTGAAAACCCACACGCAGGCTTTCCTCGATGCCGTCCAGAACGTCTGTAAGACATCCCCCGCGTGTAATCTGACTAAAACGGTCTTCTCTCAGCGTGTCCAAGCTAATATTCAGTCTGGAGAGACCATTCTTCTTTAAGGTTGCCGCATACTTTTTCAGGAGAATCCCGTTGGTAGTCATTGCAAGGTCTTTAACGCCTTCTGTCGCGTCTAGCATAAAGATAAGACGTTCAATATTTTTTCTTACCATTGGTTCGCCACCCGTAAGTCTGAGATTGGTTATACCTAATTTGACTGCATGTCTTACAATTGTTACAATTTCTTCAAAGCTAAGGATTTTATCACGTTCCATGAGTTGAATCCCTTCGGGTGGCATACAGTATTTACAACGAAGGTTGCACATATTTGTCACGGAAATTCTCAGATATTTGATTGTCCTCAGAAACTTATCAATCATTTTAGCCTCTTTTCGAGTTTCTTGTCTGTCGTGCTGGCACAGGCAGGTACGACCTTGATTTCATCTCCCTTTTCGATCCAGCCCGCTTTTATTACCTTTGCAAATATACCTTCTTTTGGCATAACACAATCTCCAGCTTGGTAGTAAATAGCGCAGCGATCATGACAAACTTTTCCAAGCTGTGTTACCTCCAAGAGCACTTCTTTGCCTATTTGTAATGTTGTACCGATACTCAAACTAACCAGATCAATGCCTTCGGTTGTTATGTTTTCCGCAAAGGAGCCAGGCGCTACATTCAATCCCTTTTGTTTCATCTTATCAATGCTTTCCATTGCAAGCAAGCTAATCTGTCTATGCCAATGTCCTGAGTGGGCGTCGTTTTCTATACCATAGTTTTCTTTAACATACGCCCTGCCGACATCTTTCTTTTTCATTCCCTTCTTTTCACTGATATTAACGGCAATGATTCGATCATTAATTTTGGTGTCGCAATTAGTATAATTCATGTATGTTTCATAAACGTTTCTGAAATTCTAAAAAACGATGCTATGCTGTAAAAAATCTTTGGTTATAGTTGAGAGTTAATAGAGATTAACTTCATCTCATCTTTATTTCATATTAAGTTACGTTCGGGAAACGTGCCATACATATCTTCCAAATATTACAATCTGTTTTGGATATCATCCTCTAAAAATTCAATTATTTCATAAAGGTTAACAACCTCAGCATCAGGTATTATTCCTGCTACTTTATGATGATTTTTTCCCTTTAAAATGGCCCTCATCCCCATCTGTTGAGCTCCCTGAATATCTTCAATAATGCTATCACCAACGAATATACATTCTGATGCATCAAGACCTAATTCTCTTAATGCTCTTTCAAAGATAACGGGGCTAGGCTTCCTGTAGCCAATATCAGATGATACAATCACAGCTTCAAAAAAACTGGCAACACCAAATCTCCTCAAATCCCCTTCTATTAACTCACCACTCCATGCAGTATTTGTAACAGCTACAAGCCTGAACCCTTTTTGTCTTAAGGCCTTAAGTGTACTCTCCGAATCTTCATAAATATCAAGCTCTCTGGCAAAAGGCTGGTACCATTCATTAATTAATTTCTTGAACATTTCAGCAGATATTTCAACATTAATCTCTTCAAGCAGTGTTTGCACTTTATTTTTCATATCCCCGGACTTTATATCATCCTTTATACCACCCTTTTTAGAATTACCAAGGTCTGAGAATAAAGATTGAACCTTTTGAAAAAAATCTTCATATGGAGGCATATCTACGTCTTGTTTATTTAAAAATTCATAAGCATTTCGCGCGCCTGCATAAACCATATCTTTAGGCGTATTTTTTCCTTGTTTTAAAATTGTCCCTCCAATGTCAAATAATATCGCCTTTATACTCAGAATTTAGCTCCTTCCAGTCGCTAACTTCTTGGTTTTGCTTCGCAAAATGAAACTTATACTGTAATTGCTCAATAACTCGTGGAAGTCAAACATTCATGCCTGCCTGTGCGTCACACGCAGACAGGCACACAACAAACCTTGCTTTCGCAAGGAATCCCGAAGGGACGTTGTCCCAACGGGACTTCGTCCAGTACTGGAATCCTCCCGAAAGGGAGGGAACATAGATTAACCTTTTTACCGCTGGTTCAGGCTTGTAGTCTGAACCTGAACGTTTCGGTTCAATCTTGCAGATTGAGCCGTCAATAGGAAACAAATCTCCCTAAATCCCCCATTCCCCCTTTTATAAAGGGGGATAGAGGGGGATTCTAAAGAGGGACTTCCAATTAACCCCCTTTGTAAAAGGGGGCTAGGGGGATTTTCCCCTTAATTCAATAACATTACCTTCCAGCCCCATCAACAGAATTCTTGTCGTGCAGGTTTAATTCTATCGTTTTTAATGCTTATGCAGCGAACAGATACACCTACCCGCCAAAATGTCTTTTCCGGGATGGAAAAGAGAATCATTAGAGTTTTTTCAATGGGTCAATCCTGTGCCTTCTGGTTTGAACGATACTATTTTATCTTCATTCCATGTCTCGTGTTTTTTTATCTTTATCCTGACCTCGTCAATCTCGTTAATGCCCTTAAGCGCTGATAACGTGCCAAAAATCGTGTGTGCCATAAGGTCCTTTGCAAATTTTGCCATTACAACCTCCTCGCCATTAACCGTAACATAAATGGGTTTATCTGATAGAGATTTACAATCTTTCAGCGTCTTATGTCCCTGCATGATCAGTTTTGACATCTCCTCACAATTATATCCGCATTTTTCACAATTTGTCTTTGGGAGTTTGCTGTATATTTTTTCGGCCTCAATGGACTCTTTAATATATGTTTTTATCTCTGGTAAATTATTATTGTATCTGAAGATGGTTTTTTCTCTTTCTTCGACATCTCCTACCGCTATCTTGGGTATCTCTTGAACTTCACATCCTTCCACAAGGATAACGTCTGGATGAGAAAGGTTTTGTAACGTAGATATGATATCGTCAAATCCACTAACTCCTTCCGTAATAAAGGCTGTCTCATTCTTTCCAGATACACAGACACTAACAGCCCCCGCCTTCTTATGTCGCCAACTATCCTTTCCTTCTTTATCGATGGAAATGTCCACGGTAGCGTATTTTACAGTTGCAACCTTGTAACTATCATTTACTAATTCCCTGGTCAGGCTTTCAAGCAAAGTTGTTTTACCGGCATTTCTAAGGCCGTATATACCTATTATCATAATAAATTAGCTCCACTTCGCTACACAATACGTTCTCCGTAGTAGTCACTACTACGAAGGGTGAATAACGAATGACAAAATCTAAATGTCAAAACAAATCCAAATGACTACCATTATTAAATGTATAGAAATTTATTTCAACAGCCTTGCCACTGCAAAGAAAGCACCAATAAGAATACCAGTTTGCACGAATAAAAGGCTAGCGACCCACTTGAGAATATCTGTCTTGTGCTCAGAAAGTTTCTCGATAAGATGTGCCTTTATATGCGCTTCTAATTCTTTGAGGTCTTGTTTTGTGGCGAGGTTGCCTTCAATTATTTCAGCCTGTGACTCAGCTAACACCTCGGCTTGTTGCTCGCTAAAACCAGCCTCTTTCAACTTCTTTGCATATGCCAGGGTATCAAATACTATCGACATCGGCAAGATTGCGACCTTCATTTAAGTGTTAGAAATTCTGCTTCTGTATTCAAAGCAGGAGCTTTTTGAGCAAAAAGTTATCTGACAAATCCCCCTATTTCCCCCTTTATTAAAGGGGGATTAAGGTGGGGTTATTTAGCCTCCTTAACGCAGCGAAACCCGCCAAAGTTGAGCCGAACATCGGGAAAAACTGCAAATCGGAAGGTGCATCGCAGGTCGACCATTAAATACCGCCAGGACCCTCCCCGCACCACCCTGCCAGGTGCAGTGGGAGGCCCCTTTGGATTTATACCGGGACTCTGTCTATAATATTCGAAACTAAACCAGTCTGAACACCACTCCCAAACATTGCCAGCCATATCCTGACAACCGTATGGGCTCGCTCCTTTGGGAAAGCTCCCTACAGGGGCAGGATGATAAAACCCATCTTCGTCATAGTTGTCAGGTTTATAATTAGCCCTGTAAATACCTCCTTCATCAGCAGGGACCTCACCCCAGGGATACAATCTCTCGTCAGTACCCCTTGATGCCTTTTCCCATTCCGCCTCGGTAGGCAGCCTGGCCACCCTCCATTTAGCATACGCATAGGCTTCATACCAGCTAACACCGACGACTGGCTGATCAGGTTTATTATAATTACTGTTTTCCCAGAAGGCAGGTCTAGTAACGTTTTCTATTTCCTTCCATTCCCATCCTTCATCAGTCCAGTATTCCTTCTTGTTATATCCTCCAGCTTTAATAAATTTCTTATAATCGGCGTTTGTGACTTCATACTTATCAATGTAAAAGGCATCCACATAAACTTTGTGCTTGGGAACTTCACGCTTAAACCACTTTGCCCTTTCGTTATACAATTTTGCCAGGTAAGGTATTTCTTCTTCACTAGTACCCATCATGAATTCACCTGCCGGAACAAGTACCATATCCCTGTCTGAATCCCCTTGTGAATAAGGTTTTGTTACAGCACATGCACACACGTTCAGAGACAGACATATCAAGATAATCCACTTACACATCTTTAACCCGTTAGAAGGCTTTTCTAAAGAGACGGACGCAAGTTTTCTAACGGGGTTTACTCTTTCAGGAGCAAACATTCCTCTTCCTTTATCCTTTTATAATACGCCTTACCTGAACATGCTTCACACTTTTCCTGCCCTTCAACAGAGAGGAATAGTTCGTTACATTCCTTGCAAGAAACAACGGGTGTTGATAAGGTAGCCTTTGGAACTACTATCTTTACGTATTCATAAGACAGTACTTTTCTGCGCGCCAGTAAGAACTCTTCTGTTACAGGCGCCCAACGCTCTCCCTTCCCCAAATCATGGTCTAAAGTTCGCAAGTACCAACCATGAATATTAGGAAAATCTTTTGTTTTTTCAGTATCCAGGTAAAAGCGAATCCCTTCACCAGTCTTTTTGTCATAGAAGGTTGCCGCGCACTTATGAAAATCTACAACTCTAAACTGTGTCTTATTTCGCCTGTAACGCAACACTGTATGTATGCCACTGGGGAGACATAACCATGTTTCAATAATAGCATCTACTTTCGGCACATCTTTAAGCAACTCTAGCGCCCAGTCAGCCATAAAAACTCCTATTACCGCCCCGGGCACAGGGAAACCATGAAATTCTATAGCCATATTGATCAGATCATTTAAACTGTATTCTTCATTATCATTATTTTCTGTTTTCATTTAAACACCTCGTTTTCGTTTAATAGGGACACATCCCATATTTCTTTAAGAAATATGGGATGTGTCCCTATTTTCAACCTTTATTATGCCTTAAATAATGGTTGAGAACAACAGCTCTCTTCAGCCTCATACTTAAACTCTCCTTTTAAATAGCAAATTGATCCATATTCCCTGGCATATTCAATCACCTTTGGCATCATGTTTACGACATAATCTATCTCTTCTTCCGTGTTTTCATATCCCAAACTGAACCGTATAGAACCTTGTATTTCCTCAGGAGTCTTTCCCATAGCCGTAAGCACATGAGATGCCTTCAAAGTCCCAATTGTGCATGCAGAGCCCTGTGAAGCCGCAATTCCCTCAAGATTCAAACTTATGATGAGCGTCCTTCCTTCAATGTCGTCAAAACTGATATTCAGGGTATTAGGCAGTCTACGTGTAGGATGTCCATTGAGTTTGACATTGATTCCCTTGTCTTTTATACCCTGGAAAAGTCTATCCCTTAATCTCGTTAATAGTTGATTTCTTCGATCCGTATCTTGCTTAAGCAATTCTACCAACCTGCCCAAACCAACTATATTGGGAACGTTTTCTGTTCCTGCCCTACGCCCCTCTTCCTGTTCTCCTCCATGAAAAAGCGGTGTTAACTTTATACCTTCTCTAACGCATAAAAGGCCAATGCCCTTTGGCCCATTACCCTTATGAGCAGATAGTGAAAGAAGGTCAATCTTTGACTCATTTACGTTAATTGGTATTTTGGTGAAGCTTTGAACGGCATCAGTATGAAAGAAAACACCTTTATCCCTGGCAATATTACTTATCTCGTCAATAGACTGAATAGTTCCTACCTCGTTGTTTGCATGCATAATAGAGATCAGGATAGTTTTATTGTTTATGGCTTCTTCCAATTCCTTGCAATCTATCAATCCATAATGATCTACCGACATGTAAGTAACTTCAATACCCTGACTCTCCAAATACTTACACGTTGTTAATACTGAATGATGTTCAATCTGGCTCGTAATAATGTGATTGCCTTTCTCCCGATTGGCGAGCGCCAGACCCTTAATAGCAAGATTATTTGATTCCGTTCCACCACTCGTAAAGATGATTTCTTTAGGGCTGCATCCAAGAAAATCTGCTATTTTCTCCTTAGCCTGATTCACAGCAGCCTGTGCCTTGAGTCCAAAATCATGTATACTCGATGGATTGCCATAATACTCTCTTTGACACTCAAGAATTGCTTCGGCCACATCAGGATGAATCTTGCTTGTTGCATTATTGTCAAGATATATCTCTTTCATGATTTAATATGGTATTTCTCCTTGATTAGATGAAAATTATTTGATTGCCGTATAATTATACCATCATATATACCTTTTTTCATTAAAAAATACTATATACGCAGATAAATTTCATATGACCCGGTCTGGAAGAGAGGGAAGGGTGAGGGGTTATTTAGAAATGGTTGCGGATTATGTGCATTCTCATTATGGATTATTTCCACTTGTACTCGATGTTGAACAAACGCATCTCACCTTGCCAACAACTACAATCAAGACCCCTATTATCATACAAAAACCACCAAAAGGTGTCATAGGCGTAATAAAGGCCGGGCTGACAAGTCCTCCAAAAACTAATCCCAATGAAAATAATGCCGTTCCAGCAATCAATAGATATGAGGCAATCTGTTTTAAAATCAAAGGAAATGCTATAGAGCCTATAATCATGCCTAAAACGATATTGACCAAGGCAAATTCATTGGCATGGAGGTGGCTGGTAACCAATAGTTTTCTAGAAAGTTTTTTTACAAAAATCGCTTCTTCTTTGATATTCTGTGGTTGATTCGTAGGTGTTATCCCCCATTTCTGTACTGGTTGATACCATTTAGATTGTCCGATGGTAAATTCCAATACTGATCCACATATCATGAATAGAAAGAGCCAGCACAATCCAAATATTATATTCTTCCTTCCCACATTATCTTCTTTCAATACCTCCTCATTTCTACCCACATTATTTCTTTCAATGCTTCCACAATAATATCATCACTTACCTATTCCGATTCTTTTTCCAGAGATATGGGTACAGACTTTTTTAAAAAGGAATCACAGCGACGTATTTACTCTATAAAATTTGGAAGATTGAAAAGGTTGATCGATATCCCCTCTTTCGGGAGGTCGTGCCTAAGGCAGATTCGCCTGGGCGGAGATTCCAGTACTGAATTCCTTGCAAAGTTGACTAAGCTTGGGAGCATTCCTAAATTGTTGTAATACGACTATACTTGCCGGAAATATGGAGTGCATCATCCGTGATGATGCGTGTTAAAGCAGTGACACGGTCACTGCACTCCAAAAAAACAACCCTGTACAACAATTTAGGAATGCTCTCGCTCAGCTTTGGCTTAGCTCTGCGAAAGCCCTGCCCTGAATAGATATTATTCAGGGAAGGTTTGTCATGTACATGAATATTTGAACTCCACAAGTTATTGAGCAGTTACACAGCGGTTCCTGTTTCGTACGGAAAAGTTATTTCTGGAGTGTATTCAATTTAGTACTCTTAGAAAAAGGCATACTATCTTCCCATTGGGTCTTTGCTTCTTCAACGATTTTTGATGTTATTTCTTTTACACCTTTTGTCCTCACATAATCCTCAATCTGTTTTACAACCATCTTCTTTACAAACAAAGGAACCTTGGAAATACGCGTCTTAGCTTCTTCAGCCCATATAAACTCTTCCTTCTTTTCGGAATATTGTCCATTTTCTCTTGATACATAACTGTTATCTCTAGTAACTTTCTCAACCGCATGGTCAGTTTTTTTGGATATCTTATCTTTAACAGGATGAAAAAAGTTTGTTTTAACATTATTAGGGCTATTTGTTATTAATACGTTACATTTAGCCATGCGTATTATATTTTCCGTCGCGCTGCCCATATCTAACCCGTTCACAGAGTGTACGCCTGTACGTCCCAAAATAAGGAGTGCAGGGTTCTCTCGCTCAGTATGTTTCAATATCTGGTCATAAGGTTTGCCTTGAAGAATTGTAGTCTTAATACCAATACCTCTATTCCTCGTTATTCTCGCTGCTTTCTCAAGATGGTCTTGATAAATCTTTTCCAACCCCCTATCAATAACCTCTTTGTGAAGTTTTTCCTGTTCATCTGACTTGAATACATCACCCATCTCTTCAGAAAGGACATTTGCTATACCAGCAAATGCCACAAGATGATAATGATGGTCAAAAGCAGATACGGCTTCTATATTCATTCCATAGGTCTTTGCCAGAAAACCTGCAATCTTCACTCCAGCGAAAGATTGTTCACTTCCATCAACAGCAACTATTACCCTACCATCCAGAGGTCTATTATTTTTAACAACTAATACGTCAGTATTAATCCTCCTGACAACCCTTTCACAAACGCTGCCGATTAGATTGCCATTTACTTCGCCAAGCCCCAGAGCGCCTATGATTACGAGATCATAATCCGCATCTTTTATATCTTTAACTAATTCAAGATAATTCTTCCCTTCTCGAATGTTACGCATAAATGGTATCTTCTCATCCTGACATTTCTTTTCCAGGCTATCAAGATAAGAATCTGAAATCATTCGAAGACCTTTGCCAATCAGTGTATTGTGAAATTCCCTCTGCTTCTTAAGCTCATTTTCTTCCTGGTAGCGTTCAGGCAACCCGCTTTCCATCTCCCTGAAACGCTTATTATGCAACATTGCAGCATATACATGCCCACCGATTATCTCGGAACCCAACTGCGTCGCCAGGGAAACCCCTAAATCTTCACAATAATTTGAATATTTTGAGTTGTCTAATGGAATAAATATTTTTTTATACATTAAATTAGCTCCTTTCAGTCGCTAATTTATGGCATTTTGCTTCGCAAAATGAATTCTATCCTTAAAACTGTATACTAATGCTATTAACACTACTAATAAGTTTTATAAGATTTAACATTTCAATAAATTGTAGAATCTCCGGGATGTCAAATTTGATTATTACGAAAGTCCAGGATGTTACGAATTATCACTTCCGTTTCCAAAAACTAATTATTTTCCATTCGTTTAAGGCGCCTGCTATTACAAAACCACATACAAGTGCCAATATGCTCAAACGCACAATAGTGCCAACAATACCGCCTTTTCGCTCTTCACCTGCAGCAACTTTCTCTTCGCTTGCAGCCTCCTCCGCTACTGCCTTTTCTTCAGGGACCAATGAAAGACTTCTTACGTATACAGCAAGTCTATTGATTCTATCCTCGCTGAATGTATTACCCCATGGGGGGCATAAGTTCGACTTCTCCACTGACGCAGTCCCGCCGGTTATAACCCGAACCACATGGTCATCGCCTAGTTCCGACATGTAATCAGCATCTGTAAGGTCTCTCGGCATCGGTTCGAGAACACTTGCAAAGTTTTTACCATCTCCCTTTCCCGTTTCACCATGACACGGTCCACAAAAATGCTTGAATATTTCTTTAAATGGCAACTGCTTTAACTTTTTCTTTTTCATATTTTCTTCTGTTAATGTGAAGACCAGGTCGGTAACCACTCCGGCCCCGGCTTCCTGAGTATCATATTCTTCAGCAGACCTTTCCGCAAATTCCTCGTCTCCATATAATCCAAAGTCCACTCCATCAACAGGACCATAAGGTGTGTCAACGACCCTTGCATTTACATACGAAGTACTGCAAAGTATGCATAACACTGTAAAAAATATTGCAAAATGTGAAAGAAAATTGAGCAATATACACCTTTTATTATATCTAAAAACATTAATTATTTTCATAATATTGCACCTACTCCTACTTTGAATTTTAAATTAAATTAAGCGATTTATGCCCGCCCGTACCGAACGGTTCGTGCGGGTAGCCGCAACCTCTACCCCGTGGAATGTAACTTCGTTATTCCACAGGGTGAATGTTGCGCAATCAACGCAGGTTGAAGCCTGCGGCTACAAAGTGATAATTGAGCAAATCCCGTCAATACATTACTCATGAAATGTCATAAGAAAATGAGTTAGATCAAGTAGCTCTTCCTCCGAAAGGTCGTACTTCGGCTCTACTGCACCGGGATTAGCGCGCTGTGGATCTTGTATATGAAAAAATATAAATCCAGTTTCTAACCTGGTTCCTGCCTGGTTAAGGCCAGGTCCTATCGCTCCAGCTTCTTCACCAGCAGTATGGCAGGCCTGACAGCCCTTTTCGAAGAAGATGGCACTACCTTTTTCTATCTGTTCATCCGTAAGCTCATCTTCATCTATGTTCATGATAGGCACTTCATGGCTTACGAGGAATTTTTCAATAAAGTTCGTAGCAGCTATGGCATCCTCTTCTAAAAGTTTAAACCTTGGCATTTGCTTAAGCAGGGGACGTATAGGATTGGGAGACTGGAGAAAGTCTATTTCCCATTCCACTTTAAGCTTGCTGCCCGCACGGGTTAAATCTGGAGCGAAGTGTCCACCAATACCCCGCATTCTATGGCACGTAAGGCACCTGATATCATCAATAAGTTTTGCAAATTCAGCGTTTTCACCCGTGGCAATAGTTTCCGTCTCCATTGGATCTTCTGTTTCTGGCTGAGGCAACAGATTTTTTTCTTCGAAACCCTCTATCTTATGACATAAGAAACACCTGGTAACCTCTATTACCCTTTTCCCCTCCTCAACAAGCTCCTTGTTTTTCCTTAAGGTTGCGTATTCATCCTGACTTTTCTTAAGTAATTCTAGCTCTGCTGGAAGGGTATAGTCGCCTTCTAAATATTCTTCTTCTGTAAGTCCATAATAATCAGCTACCTCAGGCTTGAATTGATCATCCCGCATTACGAACTCAACAACCTGTCTCAGTTGTTCATCTGTCAATTTGAATCTGGACATCTGTGTGCCAGAAAAATAACCTTGAGGTCTCTCGAGCCATTGGTATAGCCAATTTCGGTTGATTTTTATTGTGATAGCGCCAAGGTCAGGACCAACTCCAACCACCCCAAACTCTCCATCAACACGATGACAGATAATACAACGCGACGAGCTAAATATTAACTTACCCTCAGCGTATAATGCGTCCATTTCATCCCATTCCTCATCCGTCATCTCATCCCCACTTTTAAATGATAAAGGCTCCCATTCTACCTGAGGAAACTCTTCATCGGCAATGCTTGCCAGATAAGCGATTACGGCCTCTATTTCCTTCTCCTCTAATCTGAGTATCGGCATCCTCGCCTCAGGATCATGCCCCTTTGGATTATCAATCCATTTTCGCATCCAGTCTATATGTACCTTGTGGGTAACATTATTAAGTGTGGGTCCATTCTTAGGGCGATTATGTGGATCCTTAAGCTTAAAGGGAAGCGGCGGCGGCGGTTCGGGGTAGACCAAATCAACCACCTCCCCAAAAGAAGATACAAGATTTATGGGGATGATAAAAAATGATGCAGTGATTACGGAAATGATTAAATATTTTAATCTATTCATTAATTTTATATTCATTTTTATACTCTTTATTATTATTTGTTTGTTAAATTAATTAGGATACAGATCAG
>MAYW01000116.1 GCA_001723765.1 Candidatus Scalindua rubra | reverse complement strand
ATAAGTATTAACTATAATTAAAGTTCATCATCTTTTATTTTTCATTAAAAATGTATTTATAGTACCATTTTAAAATACCTTCTATACAATTCGATATTTTTGTTTTATCTAATTTTTGCTTACTGGCATTATATCTTTTCCAATAAACATATGAATATGATAAAGAAGTAATTATGTCATCATTATGTAAATCAATATTAATAATATTTATGTTGTTTTCATTTTCAATCATTTCATTAATTTTATCTTCATCTATCGGATTTATTTTTTTGATTTAACGTAATTGGAATGTGTTATTAAAACATATTTCAGCATATCGGATAAAGAAAAACTTCCATAATAATATTTATTAAGTATATTATCAATTAATGTTTCTGATTTTTTTGTAATTGGGATTGAGCATTCTGTAATGATATCTCTATCAAAATATTCTTTAATTCCCATTTTAACCTCCAATTAAAATATTTTTAGCAAAGAACTCGAATGTTTTATAGGCACTTTTATGATATCTCCATATAGGTGTTGATTTGGCATTCGCATTAAATGACTTAGAATATTTGGGAATACTAATATCAAATACATAACTTTCTTCCATTTCCGATATATATTTTTTAATATCCTCATCCTTAAACATCCTGTCTCTGAACAGATCTATTGAATGTTTTTTTAACTTTTTCCAAGCATTTTTAGGTTGTTTTGATTTGTTAGACAATATTTTAATTTTACTTCTAGTCTGACCGAAATTACTATTTGAGATTTGCTGCCAGACTACTGCCAGATTAGTCAAAGAACTAAAATCCGAATTATCAATAAGAATTATTATTGTATCGAATTTTTCGATAAAATTGACTAACGATTTTAACCAATGATCTGTATCATAAATAACGACTTCAATATTACGCAGTATTTTTCTATTATTTAATGTTTTAGGAGGATGTTGAGGATTACTAATAATATCATGAAATTCATTTCTATATCCAGTAACTTTATCCCAATCTTCACAACTGGCAACAACAATGCCATCTTTTGTTGTAAAAGCAAAATTGCTCGTTGAAATATCATTTCTAATATATTTATCTCTATCAAGAAATTGACAAGCAGGTTGAGTGCTTCCTAAATCGACAAGCCCTGTCTTATATTTTAAATAATGGATAATCCAGCACAAATGAACAGAAATAAATGTCTTTCCAATTCCTCCTTTAGCTGCTGTTACAGCAATTCTTTTCATTTTGATTATCAATATTATTATATTTCTTCAAAAAGAGTATTTGATGCAGATGATGCCTGACTGTCTGCGTGTTATGCAAAGGCCACAAACTCGTCCGGGTTATCTTCTTTTCAAGTTCAACCAATTATGGATAAGAGTCTTGATAATAGATTTCGCTTCAGAAAGTTCCATAGGATTTTTAGGTGGTTGTGTTGTATCCTTTCCATGACGAGAGTCATCTCCAATTGTGGTAGGACTATTGGCTGTATGCTTGAAACGTTTGAGCGCCTTCTTGGTTGCCCACCCCTTATCTACAATGTTTGAAACGCCTCCAACATCACTCTCGATTACTTCATAGATGCGATAGAGATTTACCCAATCTTGGTTTTCATTGCCGAAAAGCCGAAGGGCCTTAGCAATATTTGTATCATGTTGAGCAGTTGTAATCCAACTTGGAATCGGACCAACTTGATGAATTTCTTGAACAATACCGTTTGTTGTTATGGTAGATATACTTACCTTATCTCTAGGGTTGATAGTCTCTGAAATGGAAACAAAACCAGTGATCTGACGTGTCCCATCATCCCTAACATTGACAACACGAGTCACTGCAAGAGATTTTTGCATTCCTAGAGTTAACCTTGCAGCCCCATTAATTAGAGAGAGAATCTCTCTAGCCTTATTTCTTACGTCATCTGCGTCTTTTAGGAACTTGAATTCGGTAGATTTCAGAATGAAGTCTTTTCCTTCTTGAGTAACACATAGTTCTGGTGAATTTAGAGCCTTAGACAATTCTTCAAGATCAAATCTTTCACCTGTTAGCTGTACAAACCATTCCATCATATCATCCTACAATCTTGGTTTTCGAATGACGTATTGCGTGTTTGCGAAATGCAGAGCGAGGTATTTGAGCGCCTTCTTACTTTTCTCCATATCGGGTTTCAACTCGACCGCCTTCCCAAGGAATTCTTTTGCCTTCTCAAAATCCTCTCTTCTAACCGAGGAGATTCCAAGATTATGAAAAGCCCACGCCTTGTCCTCATCGGGTAGCTCACGCTGAATCGCTCGATTTAGCAATTTTTCCCCCTCGTCATAGTGTTCTTTACGCATCTCAATCGTCCCAAGAAGGAAATATGCCAATCCAAAGTCGGGGTTCTTTTGCCTTAGATCATCTGCTATTTTATAGGCTTCATCATACCTGCCTTTATTGCAAAGACTCTTGGCCTGCTTGGCCTGTGCGATTACGTCACTAAAATCCGTTTCCGGAATAACCTGAGGGACGGCTTCTATTTGTTCGTCTGTAAGTTTGTGCGGGGCGGGCACATTTAGCTCGTTAACCTGAGCTTCGAGTTGTTGTATGATTTCGTTTTTTTCGGATAGGCTCTTTTGATATTGCTCAATCCTGACAAGCAGCTCATTATTGCCTTTCATGAGTTCATCAATTTGAGAGGGTTTTCCACCTATGCTTTGGTAAAAGTGTTCGTCATCAAATCTGTTTCTGAAGTTTCGACCAAAGTAGACCACAATCGTTCCCGTAGCTATTAAGATGATGCCTAATATCGTAATCCAATGCATAATTATCTCACGAACAGTCTCTAAATCGACAATTTCCAGTCAAAAAAAGCAAGAAATTGTCGATTTAGAGACTAATAAAATGTCTTTCCTGTTTTCTTTACAAATCGTCGAGGAATTTGAGCGCCCTCTTACTTTCCTCCAAATTAGGATTCAATCCGACCGCCTTCTCAAGGAATCCTCTTGCCTTCTCGAAATCCTGTTTTCGAAGCGAGGAGATTCCAAGATTATGAAAGGCCCACGCCTTGTCATCATCGGGTAGCCCAAGCTGAACCGCACGATCTAATAGCTCTTCCCCTTTATCATAGTGCTCCTTGTGCATCTCAATCGTCCCAAGCATGAAATATGCCAGTCCGAAGTCAGGGTTCTTTTGCCTTAGATCATCTGCAATTCTATAGGCCTCATCATGCTTGCCTTCAACGCAAAGACTCTTGGCTTGTGCGATTGTGTGTTTCTTTCGTAAATATTCGTCGAGTAGATCGAGTGCCTTCTTACTTTTTTCCATACTGGAATTTAACTCGACTGCCTTTTCAAGAAATTCTTTTGCCTTCTCGAAATCCTTTTATCGAACCGAGGAGATTCCAAGATTATGAAAAGCCCACGCCTTGTCCTCATCGGGCAGCTCACGCTGAATCGCTCGATTTAGCAATTCTTCCCCCTCGTCATAGTGTTCTTTACGCATCTCAATCGTCCCAAGAAGGAAATATGCCAATCCAAAGTCGGGGTTCTTTTGCCTTAGATCATCTGCTATTTTATAGGCTTCATCATACCTGCCTTTATTGCAAAGACTCTTGGCCTGTGCGATTACGTCACTAAATTCCGATTCCGGAGAAACCTGAGGGACGGCTTCTATTTGTTCATCTGTAGGTTGCTTCGGGACGGACACACTTAGCTCGGCAATCTGAGCTTCGAGTTGTTGTATGATTTCGTCTTTTTCGGATAGGCTCTCTTGATATTCGTCAATCTTAGTAAGCAGCTCGTTATTGCCATTTACGAGTTCACCAATTTGAGAGGTTTTTTCGCTTATTCTTTGGTGAAGCCGTTCGTTGTCAAATTTGTTTCTGATGTTTTGACCTTTATAGGTCAAAAATATTCCTGCGGCTATTAAGATGATGCCTAATATCGTAATCCAATGCACAACCATCATATGAGCATATTTTTTAAACATGTTTATTAATAATGTAAACAGGGAAAGGCACTATTTATAAGATGTTCTATTAATTATGCTTGTTCATAGGAAGGAAGTTGAAGAGATTCTTCTTCAATTTTTTTTACTTTGATGGCATGTAATAAATTTCAACGCTATTTGAGGTTTATCTTAACGGTGATTAAAGGTTAATTCAAGTCTATTTTTAGGAATATCAACTATCAGCTTCTAATGGCAGAATTGAGTGGCAACAGTAGACGGCATGAAATAAAATATTGTCTGTCCCTTTTTGCCCGAGATTATCGCATATGGTATATGCTAAAAACCTTTGCCAGTGAATCTTCTTTTCGTGGGATGGCAATGAAATGCACATGATTATCCATCAAGCAATAAATAATGATAGCTTGTTTTTCTTAATTTGGCCGTTGCTATGATGTGCTATGTTATTCATTGATTATTATGTGGGAGAGGTGATATAAAGGATAGAATGATTACTCAAAAAGAAAGAGTGATAAAATATTTCAAGTTTCACTCTAAAATTTATGATGTTAGCCGATGGGCTTTTCTGCTTAATCGAGAGGATGCAATTGAGGCATTAAAATTAGAGCCAGGAATGACCGTATTGGAGATTGGATGCGGTACAGGACTGAACTTTTCAAGTATCTTGAAAAGAATCGGTAATAATGGAATTTTAATCGGGTTGGATTACTCACAGGAAATGTTGGCTAAATCTAAAAAAAAGATAGAAAAGTTCAAATGGCAAAATGTAAAACTTTTATGTGAAGATGCAGAAAACTTTAATCTATCAATAAAGTTCAATGCTATTCTCTACTCATATTCAATTAGTATGGTCTCCGACTGGGAATCATCGGTAATGTCAAGTATAAATCATTTAAAGGAAGGGGGCCGTCTAGTTATTCTTGATTTTTATGGCTTTCAAGGATGGGGTATGGCATGCGAAAGAGCAATTACCTGGTGGTTAAATAAAAATCACGTCAGTGTTAATCGTAATTATGAAGAATTTCTATCAAGTGTATTCGCAAATCTGGAACTAAAAATCTTTAAGCTTGGCTATAACTTCATTGCAGTTGGACGACTATAAAATAAGCAAGAAAGAAGAAAGAAAGAGAAAGAAAAGGGAGGAAAGAAAAGGGAAAGGGGTCAAAAGGGAAAGGTGGCATTTTTGGTGTCACATTTTTGGTGTCAAACCTTGATTTGTGATTATAGTTATTAGCAATAAATAAAAAGAAAATACACCAAGGCTTTTTTGTTTTTCATATCGGAAATAATTTCTTTCATACAATCATACCAAACTTTTATTCTGCTCCAAGCCCCGCTTCAATTTCTGCTTTGGCTTCAAGTGTTTATTTAAAAATGAATAATTTAGGAAAATAACTTTTATAATATTTTGTATCAACCGTAATAATCATTTCCCATCTCTAAGACAACGAACTCTTTTAACAGAAGTGTCTTTTTCTTTTAAACTAATACATCCTGTGACTTTCTTTATACGGTCTTTATAATCAATATCTTCCCCATAACTTAATCTAAGCGCAAGATCAATAGCCTCAGAATTTTTTCTTACTCTAAATCGCCTTTTTATTTTTTTTAACATCTTTTCTCTTTTAGGAGTAAGGCGAATAGTGATTGTTTGGTTCATTACACACCTCCCATTAAATGTACTACATTATAGATAATGTAACACATCTTGTCAATTGCAGATTAATAAAATGCCATGCTGGCGAAGTTTCCGCTACGGAGAGCGATTCATTCCTTTATGAAGAAGGGGAAAAAAGTTAACTACAAAGCACGAGGAGGAAAAATGGAATAAATTTATTTATCCTGTAAATCCTGTCTAAGTAATTCTTTTTATTTTTATCTGCGTTAGTCTGCGGCTAAATTTATTTCTTTATATCTTCCCTACTTTGGCTTCAGATATCCAGCCTTTCTTAAACTCAATATCCTTCTTCTCTTCATCTTCACGAATATCTTCAATGTCCACATAGACATATACCTTATACCATTTATCTTTTTTATCTTCTATCTTGACCTCTGCACCCTCATGTATCTCAAACTTGGGTTCATATTCTTCACCCGGACCATATCTTATCTTACATTCATTTGCAATCACCACACCTCTTTCTACGGACTGTTGATTATAAACCTTTATACCCAGAGATATAATCAACACAAGAAGACACGATGCAAAAATAATGATCATTTTTTTAAGCCATTGAAACCTTATAAAAAATGACAGAGAGAATAGATGCTATGAGTGCAAGATATATATATATCGTGATTATCGTAATCTCATTCAGATTAAGAAAGAAATACCAGAAACACATAATCTTTAAAATCTCCGGCACCTGACGAATTGACTCTTTATCCTCAAAATCACTTTTCAATAAGTTTATGTTCGCCTTTATATTGGCATCTCTAGGAAGCAATTTTTCTGCTCTGCGGTAGTATATAATTGCCTTGCCAGGCATACCCTGTCTGTAATAAGCGTTACCCAGGTTATAGTATATTTGTCCGTTGACAAAATTGGATTCAAGCAGTTTTTCATATAGCTGGACAGCATGCTCGAATTTTTCCACAGCTTCTCTTTCCCTTTTTTCAGCTATTGCCTTTTGCCCGGCATTGTACTCTTTATTTGCTCTATAAAAAACATCAACTGCATCATCACGTGTCAACGCTTCAGCCGAAACATGGCACTCAAAGAGAAATACAAAAAACAAAATAAAAAATGATATTTTTAATCCGAAAATAGATTCCCGATCGAATCGGCCCGCCTGCCCTGTCCGTCCGACAGGCGGGCATCTGTCGGGCAGGGAATGACAATGTGTTGTGCGCTCTGTCATTCCCGTGGCATTGTCCCATGGGAAGCAGACAGGCCTGCCCGTAGCAGGCGGGGAATCTGATCCTGACTTTCGCCAGGACGCGTTTTTATAATTCGTGGTGCCGCAAAGTGGTATATGTGTTTGCTTCATAATTGCTTTTCTAAATGCATTATAACTTTTTCTGCAGTATTGAGTGTATGTTCCATTTGATCTTTAGAGTGTTGGTCGGCAGAAAATCTACCATAATCGCATGACTCAAGACATTTTTTTAAGCTCCTTTATTACGTCGTGCGATACGCCTCGACTTTCTAGAATATCAGAAATATTATCAAGTGTGATAGAGGCAGGTGTTATATTTAACTTATCTGCAATATGATCCAAAATTGTTTTAGCAAGTGTAGAATAAAACTCAGCAGGGTTATCAAGTTGTACAAGTCGTCTCGCGTTTGAAAGTTGTTTTTTTTGCCCGGGTTAGTGCACGCTTTTTTTCTCGCATAGCTCACATCAGTTTGTAATAGTTCTCTGTGTCTCTGTACATATACACATGCTATCACAAAAAGTATTGGTGTAAGAAAAATAAAGACCAAAAACAAAGGCCTCTTATACAGAGCAAAACCTTGATTCTTAAATGAGTATAAATCAGACATTATGGGTAGTATATCTTTGGTCAGTATTTTTACCCGCCCCTTTGCTTTTTCAGCATCTTCAAGGGAAAGGTGTATTGGAATTTCTACATCAGAATGTTCTACCACAACAGGAATTGGTTCGTGAGTAATAGTTTCATATTTTTCTAATTCAGGATCAAAGAAGCTGAATGATATAGCAGGTGTTGCCTTAATATTTTCATGCTGTGGTTCGATTACTTTATTGAACAATTTTTCACCCTTTATGCCTTCTTCTTTATCTGTTATGGTCGTATTAGCTTCAGCAGGATAAAGCTCAAAATCGTTTGTATTTTCCAAAGCGAGGGTTGGCTCACCCAGCGTTTTTATGTTCCCTTTTCCCCGGATATTTATTGATAACGTAACAGGATCTCCAACTTTTACCTTTGCAGGCTTTACAAGAACGTCCATCGTAAACTTTCCTACAGCACCTGCAAAATCTTTTGGTTTTTCAGATTCCGGTAGGGGCTTTATTTTTAATTTTATGGAATTAGTATTCCTTTCCACAGGATATCTATATTCATTCCTACCAAGGAACTCGTCAAATAGAGAATTATCAAAAAAATTTTCAAATGGATCCCAATTCCTTTTATGATGCTGTCTGATAAGAATATTACACTTAAAGTTTGCGGGAGGTATTTCTATATTACCTGTAACTAAAGGAAAGAGTGCCGTGCGAAGTTCCAGCACATTGTAGAGTATTCCATCACGCACTTCTTCATAACGTTTCTCTTCGCCTAGCTTTTCTGCGAGGAAGCTTTTAGTTGAGGCAGGAATGTATTCCAGGTCATCTATAGGCAATCCCCTCTGAAAGTATAATTTAAAAGACCTGATAATCTGTTCGTAAATATAGGCTTCTTTCTTGTCAGTTATGAGTTCAACAAATATCCTTTTATTTATAGCAATATCCTTACTTCTGTCCCTATTTTTGTCTATTTTACCCTCAAAAGGTGTTCTGTCCACAACTTCAATTATAACTGTATTTGATTTATAAGTCTTTCCCTTGTATTTTAATGTTACTGGACCTAATTCAAATTTGCCTTTTTCTTTTGGAATCAATCCATACGTAAACCCACGAAAAACCGATACAACGTTGTTTACTATCTTTGTTTGAGTAGAAACACTCGGGCCATACATTAAAGAAAAACCTTCAAGAGGTGGAAGCTGTGGTTGGTCTGTGTCAAATGCACCATGGACACCAACCGTAAAGCGCAAGTGAGCGCCCTTTTCAACTACGGTTTTATCAACGCTTGCCGTAACCTTTATTTCGTCTGCATAAATGGTTAAGGGGTAATTAAGTATAAATATAAAAGTTATGAGTAGAAAAAATTTCTTTATCATATCTTACCAATTCTTTTCAATATTAAATTGTGCGGACTTGTCTTCTTTTTCATGGACATCACGCGCAGCCCTTTCTGCTTGTTTCAAGGCGTCAAGAATCCTTTCAGCCTCTTCCTTGGTCATCTCTTTTTTCTCATAAGGCTGTGGGGGAGATTCTTTCATTTTCTTCTCTGGTGACGATTTTTTCTCCGGCTTACTCTCTTCCTTTTTATCCCGTTTATCTTGCTTTTCTTGCTGTTTTTGTTGTTCTTGTTGTTTAGTATCATCTTTCTCTGATTGTTGCTGCTGTTGTTGCTCCTGCTTCTGTTTTTCTTGCTCTTCTTGTTTTTTCTGCTTATCTTGTTTTTCTTGTTCCTGTCTTTCTTGCTGTTCCTTTTTCATTTCCTCAATCTTTTTCTGAACAAACTCATAATTATATTTCGCATCTTCTCTTATCCCTTTCAATTCATCGCTTTTTATAGCATTTTTATTTTCAGTTAATTCGATAGCCTGTTTGTAAGAATTCAATGCTTCATTGAATTTACCTTGCTTGTACAGGGTATTACCCATATTGTAGGTAGTCTTTGCCTTCAAAGTAGTATCTTTTGTGTTCAAAATATTTTCAAAGGATTTTTCAGCCTCAGGAAATTTGCCTTCTTTATAATGCGTATTCGCAATGTTAAAATCTAACGAATCTGATTCTGGTAAATACAACTGTGCATCAGTAAATTTGCCTATTGCTTCATCATACTTTTCTTCGTTGTAAAGCTGCACACCTTCTTCGTTTTTATCTGAGGCGGGGTCTATCCATCCTATTAGGATTGAGCAAGCTAATGGTATTATGAAGATTCTTAATTTTGTACTGAATTCTATCATGATAATTTAATTTAGATTCTTCGGTCCCTTCCTGTCGTCAGGACAGGCGTATCCTCACTCAGACCTGTCCTTGAGTGAAGCGAAGGAATGACATGTTACCACACACCTTGTCATTCTGAACGACCAGAGGAAGTGAAGAATCTCCGGTTCGAAAGCAAATAGTTTTTCAAGAAATTATAATTATAAAATCTCAAATCCAAATATACAAATCGTAATTCCCTGGCCCAGACCGCAGAGCGGGTCGCACTAGGGCGGGCTGAAATCGCAAATCGTAATTTTTTGCAAATTATGTCATGTATGTCTATAAATCCCTCAACTCTTTAATCCTTCAACCCCCTCTATCAAACAAAGTCTTGTGTTTCCTGGCACGTTCTCCAATCAATGATTCCAGCGTAATAAGAATAAGCGCAATAAATAATGGAATCTGGTAACGATTTTCATACAATTTTATTTTTTTACTACCTAATTGTTTTTCCTCCATCCTGGCTATAATATTTTTATAAATGTTAGCCAGTCCCCATTGAGTTCCGTATGCAGGTGTATATGCACCCCCAGTTTCTATCGCTATCTTGTTTAATATTATTTCATCAAGGCGTGACTTGACAACCTTTCCTTCTTTGTCTTTTAATAACGTCTCTTTCCCTCTATTATCTCTTACCTTTATATAGGCCCCCTCTTTTTTCCCTACACCGACTGTGTATATAATTATACCCTTATCCTTTGCAACCTTTGACATTTCTATTGCATTACCCTGATGGTCTTCACCATCTGTGATAAGTACGATTGCCTTGTGCTTTTTCAACTTATCATTAAATGCCGACATGCTCTTTTTTATTGCCTCACCAAAGGACGTACCTCCAACAGGAATTAGATTCGTATCGAGATCATCTAAAAAAAGGCTGAATGCACCATAATCAAGGGTTAACGGACATTGAATAAACGCAGTTCCTGCAAATGCAACTAATCCAATCCTATCGCCCTCTACAACGTTTAATAGATCCCTGATTTCTCTTTTCGCAGCCCCCAATCTATCTGGTTTAATGTCATCCGCAAGCATGCTGCGAGATGTATCTACTGCAACAACAATATCAATGCCCTTTCTTTCCACCTCTTCCCAATGGTACCCCCATTTTGGCTGGACCAAAGAGAATATAACAAAAAGTATTGCCACAACAGCAAAGGCCGCCTTTATTATTTGCTTCCTTTTGCTTACTGACATGACTATGCTGTCCATTAATTCAGCTTGAACGAATCTCTTTAATGCCTTTTGCTTATTCTTAAAAAAACGCAACGTAAGCTATCACCATGATAAAAACTAACGGCAGAAGATAGAGATAATTAATGTTTTCGTATTTCATATCTTAAATAGGACACAGATCTGCGCTGATAAACGCAGATTAAATATGTTATTTGTTAATTTAGGAACTCCTCAATTCTTCAATCGTAATTCGTAATTTTTTATTAAATTAACCATTTTCAATCCCCCCTCATTCCCCCTTTAGAAAAGGGGGACTAAGGGGGATTTGTTATATCAGGGAATTTTTCTAAACCTCGTATTTGCAAGAACAATTTCAAAAAGAAACATTCCTAACGCAGGAATAGCAAGGTACTGAAAAAGTTCATTATATTCAGTGTATTTGGCAACCTCCATCTTGGTCTTCTCCAGATTATCAATTTGTTTATAAATTTCTTTCAGGGACTCCGTATCTGTTGCCCTGAAATACTTACCATCCGTAATATTTGCAATCTCTGTTAAACCCTCATCATCAATATCAATTTGTAATGATCTATACACCGTAAACCCGAATAGGTTCTTGGTTGGATAAGGTGCAAGGCCCTTCGTCCCTGCTCCAACTGTATATATTTTCATATCATATGTTTTTGCCAACTCAGCAGCCGTTAATGGATCAATCTCACCAGCATTGTTACGGCCGTCAGTTAATAATATTACTACCTTACTTTTAGCCTTAGAAGATTTTAGTCTATTTACACATACACCTATAGCAGAACCGATTGCAGTTCCATCTTCAACCATTCCAATCTCTACTTTTTCAAGAAATTGTAATAGTACGTCATAATCAAGTGTTAGAGGACATTGTGTATAGGACTGTCCTGCAAAGACCACCATTCCTATGCGGTCGTTTTCACGCCATTTTATAAAGTCTTTCACTACTTCCTTGGCTACATAAAGACGATTCCTTCTTTTATCATTTAAATTAAAGTCCTCTGCTAACATGCTGCCAGAAATGTCCAATGCCAGGATTATGTCGATTCCCTCCGTTGTTACCTTTGAATGGGCCTTCCCTGATTGAGGTCTTGCAAGAGCAATTACTAATAAAACGATTATGAGTATCCTTAATGCAATCAGGATATGTCTTAATCTAGCTGAATTTCCTTGCCTGATCTTTTTGAAATAACTAAGAGAGGAAAATCTCAAATTCCCACTATCTCTTCTTAAAATGTAATTTGCCAGTATAAGGGGAATCAGGATTATGATTAAGACAAGCACCAGTGGATCTTTTAAAATTATCATACCTTATCTATATAAGTAGGGTGGCACAGCCCACCACATATTGGTTTTACTAATTAGCGATTGGTGGGCAGTGCCCACCCTACACCTAATTTTCATCCCCCTTAGTCCCCCTTTTCTAAAGGGGGAAAGAAGAGGGATTTGTTTGTTATTCGGTGTTTATCCTGTTATCCTGTCTAATATTTTTCTCTTGTGAACAGTTACCTCACTCTGCAAAACCTCTCTGGTTTCATCAACTAGTTTTTCAGCCAGGTTAAATGCATTTTCTATTTCTTGAGTATCAGGACCATACGCTGCAAACTTAACCATGTCGCAGTGTTCGAGGAAATTTCCAATAAGTTCTTTATGCACTTTTTCTAACTTATAAGTAGTTGTCATTTCTGTTAAGAACTCTTCCGTCGTTCGCTCGGGAGCCATCAGCTTAAACCGATTTTCAATGTAGTGCCTAACTATATTCGACAGACGATAATAATATTCCTTTACCAGACCTTTTGATATCAGGTTTAAGGCTTTTAATTTTTCGAGTTCATTATAAGCTATTTTATGAGCAGGAAGAGGTTCTGGCACAAATTCAATCTTTCTGTGTTTTCTACGATATAAAAAATGTAATACAATAGCTGCAAGCGCCAGAACGCAAAGAACAATCGCAATAATTACATAAAGTCTGTAGTAATTTTTGTTTATCACTACAGGAGGTTTTATATCTCTTATATCGCTAGCCTTTTCATCCAATATACTTACAACCTCAACAAACACTTCCGGCGTCTTTACTATCTCATCCTCCAATTTGCCTTTCTTTTTGTATTTTATTTCCAAGGCAGGAATTACATATGAACCAGTATTATATGTCTCAAGGTCGTACCATCTTTCCAGCATAATTCTCCCTTCATCTTTTTCCAACTTCTCAGTACCAGAATCCACTACAGCAAGTCCGGCTATCTCATCCATTATTTCTGGAAATAAAACTTCTATTTCTTTAGGAAAATCAACACTTATTTTATATCTTATTTTATCCCCAATTGTTGTTTTAGCATTATCAACATTCGCGTTCACTTTAACGATCAAGTTAGAACCTTCTTCTCTTACATCTTCCTCATAAACATCCTCAGCCATGCAAACATATCTTGTACATACTAAGACCACGAGAATAAATACTGTATATTTTAAACATTTGGGGTCAGGTCTTGAATATTGACAAAATGCTATGGTATCAGCTATATGTTGTCTTCTATTTTTGTCAATATTCAAGACCTGACCCCCTTTACATATTTTCTTTGTTTTGGGAATTGTAAATAAATAATTTGTGGAAAAAGCCAAAAGATTAGAATCAAAGTCTCTTCTCCCTCATCCGAAAGAATTTCATAATCGGTTCCACATACGATATGTCAGTCCTTACGTCAATCAAATCGACACCCATACTTCTGAACAATCTTGCCCTGTCTTGCATGTTTTTTAAGTTAAATCTGTTAAATTTTTCCATCATCTTCCTATCTGATGTATCAATAAGCGTAATCTCGCCGGTTTCTGCATCTTCCAATTCAACAAAACCTACGTTTGTTATCTCTAATTCACGAGGGTCTGTTATGGAAATTGCAATCATATCATGGCGCTTATTTGTAATACGCAAAGTATGCTCAAAACCTCCAGTAATAAAGTCGGATACCAGGAAACAAACTGACTTACGTTTGGTAACCTTTATAAGATATTCAAGTGCTACAGATATATCAGTTCCTTTACTTTTTGGTTTGAAGTAAAGTACTTCTCTGATCACGCGAAGTACATGTGTCTTCCCTTTTTTTGGCGGCACAAACTTTTCTATCTTATCAGTAAAAAGAATAAGGCCAACCTTGTCATTGTTCCTTACGGCAGAAAGGGCAAGTAAGGCACAAACCTCAGTTGCAATCTCATTCTTAAACTGCCTTACACTGCCAAATTCACCAGAAGAGCTTAGGTCTACTAGAAACATAATGGTCAATTCCCTTTCTTCTGCAAATCTTTTTATATAAGGATGGCCTAAACGCGCCGTAACATTCCAATCAATCGTGCGTATATCATCTCCAACCTGATATTCCCTCACCTCTTCAAATTCCATACCTCTACCCTTAAAGACGCTTACGTATTCACCAGCCAATACATCATTAACCAAACGACTTGAGCGTATCTGTATCTGTCTTACCTTTTTTAAAATTTCCTTTGGAATCATGATAAAAATTTAGATTTAAGAATTGAGGAATTAGAGATTTAGGAATTATTCCCAACCTGTCCCCGCCTGCCGTCTGGCAGGGGCAGACAGAAATCCCTCAATCCTTAAATTCTTCAATTAACAATTAACCAATACATTTTATAATAATAATTTAATAAATACAAAAATTTCAAGCTAATGTCAAAAAAGTCTAGTTTTTTAATGGTTTAAAACTAACT
>MAYW01000115.1 GCA_001723765.1 Candidatus Scalindua rubra | reverse complement strand
GTAATATTCATCGTACAAGACTTGCCTCTAATAACTTTCAATATAGTATAGATGATTCAGCGAGTAAACGGAATGAAAGAATATTAATTGATGGGCTTCTGTAAATCAATTAAGAAATTATCATCAGGGTTATTCCGTTCTAAACGTTTCAATGCTTCTTTTGCATAATCAATTCCCTGTTCAGCGGCCTTTTGATACCACCTAACTGCCTCTTTAAAATCCTGTTCTACCCCCTGACCTTGAGAATACATTATGCCCAGAATGGCTTGCGCCCGAGCATGCCCTTGTTCAGCAGCTTTACGATACCATTTTATTGCTTCTTTATAGTTTCCTTGCTTGTCATAGCTATGTCCCTTGTTGTATAGCTCATTTATTCTCTCTTTACTTTCAATAACAAGTTTGGATTGGTCAGATTTAGTTGGTACAGTATTTTTTTGTGTTTGTACTGAAGGTTGATTTTGTAAATTTGGTTGAACTGGTATGTTCTTTTGGTCTGAGGGCTTTAGTTTAGATAACACACTCAATCGATCAGAAAAATTTGAAATAATTACAATGGGAATGCCGGCAATAATAAGAAAAATGCAAAGTAGGACATGAAAATTTTTATACCAAGGCTTTTTATTTTTAGATGAGTTTATTAATGTTTGACGAGGTTTAATATCTTCTTCACGATTTTGGAGTCCATGTAACCTACCATTAATTTTTTTATCTATTTCCTGAACACACTTGTGAATAGTGTGTTCATCAATGGTAAATGTCTCCAATGTATACCCTGCCAATAGGGCTCTATCGCATATGATATTGATCATTCGTGGTGTTCCTTTACAACTTTCATAAATGGTGTCGATGGCCTTGTTGGTAAAACGAACCATATTTTCTGAGTTTTCAGATGAAGCAATCTTAAGCCTATGCTTAATATAATTTTCTGCTTCATCTCGTTTTAAGGGGAGAAGATGATAACGAACAACAATTCTCTGATTCAATTGCCTCAAAGAGGGCAATTCAAGTTTTTCGCATAACTCCGGTTGGCCTATCAAAATGATTTGAAGAAGTTTCTCCTTTTCTGTCTCAAAATTTGAAAGCAAACGAACTTGTTCCAATTGTTTTACTACCAGATTCTGTGCTTCATCAATAATAAGAACAACATTATGACCACGACTTGTCTCTTCAAGAAGGAATTCATTTAAGGCGTTAATTAAATCAAATTTGCTTTTGAAATTCCCCTGGATGCCAAAATCCTTAATGATAAGTTGCAATAGCTGCCGATCAGAGTAACTTGGATTCAGGATCAAGGCCGTTTTAATATTATTTTCCAGGCGGCTTCTGTATCTATGCAATAGGGTTCTACATAGTATTGTCTTACCTGTTCCAACTTCTCCCGTGATAAGCAAAATACCCTTTCTTTGTTCAATGCCATAAGTAAGGTGAGAAAAAGCTTCGGTATGGTAAGAACTTGAGAAAAAAAAAGACAGGGTCTGAGGTTACATTAAATGGATTTTCTTTTAGATGATAAAATTCCTCGTACATTTTTTTTAATTATAGCATGTTACTTCTATTAATAAAATAATCTATGGGGAAGCTAAACAGTTATGGTAAGAAATTTTTGAATGTTGTAAATACTTGTTTCTCATTACCTTGTCTACTTATAACACATCATGGCAAACTGTTCTAGTAAAATTTATTTTTTCTTTCTCTTGATAATTCAGACCATACATCCTGTTTTCCATATCTCGAAGGAGTTTTATTATTTATCGATCATAATACGATAATAACCAAGAAGGCTGGATATATTGTGTTGAATATAGTCAATTCGAATTTCAAAGTTGGTAAGACTTCGATGGAATCCTCCCAGCGAGCGTTGCGGGTCTTTTAAATACAAAACTGATTCTGGCCTGAATTGCGTTTGTAATTGAAATGGAACGGCCAGCCGAATGGATTCTAAAATTTTTTCAGCTTCCTGCAGATCAGCAAAGTCGCTGGCCAAGAGGTATGCAGCATAGAGCCTTCTGTACGGGTTGCTGTGGGAGTAGATCGCGGAGGACGATAGTAACTGCCCCGCCAGTCTGGATATACTGGCTCACGGTTTTGACTTTGCATTATGGAATGCGCAATTTGTAGGGCATGCTCCAGGTACAATGGATTCGGGCGGTAACGATATAGTTCATTTAAGGCATAAAGTAACCAATGATCGTGAATCAATTCAGAAAGCGGCAAACCATAATCACGATTATTTATTAAATATTGAGTACCCTTCTCGGCTACGTCCAACCAATCATCATGAGGGTCAAGTGCATAGATTCGGGTCATGGCAAGCAACGCTTCACCCGGGTAATATTGAGAGATGAAATCAGTGACTTCCCCATCCGGATATGACTGCTTTTGCATGTAGAATTCTCCACTCTCTCTTTGAGCGCTTTGTATCCATCTGCCCAGTCGAAGCAGAATAGGCATATATTGCCGATCATGGGTAACTTCGGTGTACTTGGCCAGGGCAATGGCCGTAAGGGCATTTCCTCCCAATTTGGCATATCCTTTTTCCACAATACATGCCATGTTTTGCTTTCCACTCAGGCAGGGCTTGACTGACAACAAGAGATATTCAATGGCCCTGCATGCTGCTTTGAGCAGTTCTGCTTTGCCTGTGATCTCATACAGTTCCAGCATTGAATAAACCGTACCCGCATGGCGCAGGATGTTATATTTCTTCGGCACGTGATCAATCTTGGGAAGATATCTATAGACAAATTTTCCGTCAGCACTTACAGCCAGGGTGAGATACTGTCCACCACGGCGTGCGGCCGACAGAAGATCCTCCTTCGAGAGCTGTTTGTAAAGACGATGTCCTCTATAAAGACTGATAACCTCCTTACCATCAGAGAAAACTCCCATAGTCGTAAAGCGATATATTGAGGCTTTGTCTAAATGCCGAAACCTTTGAAACTGTTCCGCATGAATGGAACGACCGTTCAGGTACTTTTC
The DNA here is from genome assembly GCA_001723765.1 of Candidatus Scalindua rubra. Lineage (GTDB taxonomy): Bacteria > Planctomycetota > Brocadiia > Brocadiales > Scalinduaceae > Scalindua_B > Scalindua_B rubra. Next base: position 11,707 of record MAYW01000115.1, on the reverse strand, counting down.
TATGTTATTCATTCGTATCTTCTGCTTACTATTCACGAGCGTGTAGGCCATCATCTCCTCCGGAAGGAATGCAATGCCGGATTCTCTATCAAAAGCCATGCCTTGAAGACTTCTCTCAAATTTCAGTGGTTTGTCAAGTTCAACATTATCCATTTTATAAACGTCCTGCACGATATCGAGTTTGAACCATTTAGGCCGATTATTTTTTTCACCCAAAGAATTTACTTTTGTTACAGCAAGTTCAATAGCATCAGTAATTCCTTTTCCGGTACCAATTACAACATACGCAGGGTTTATACCGTCACTGACGGAAAGAAAGACCATTCGTGGTAAGGTGTCTCCCATTAAAGCCGCAGGGATATTATTTACATTGGTTTTCCGATCAAAAACAGATTCTGCTACAAACCTGATAAGTGTTTTCTGGTCCAGGTTTGAAATAGACAAGGGAACCTTAATATCCCCAAACCAAATAACCCGGGACAAGATTTTCGGTGCCGGAGATTTAAAATCGGTAGTATTATTGTCAACCTTATACTGAGACCGGGCAGATTGCCTCTTTGCTTTTTTATACAGCCGTGGTAGTGGCGCCTCAACTGAAGCTTGTTTATATGCAAAATAGTAAATGGCACCACCTGCCGACGATAAAACAAGCAAAGTAATTGTAAGAATAATTACAGCTTGCCTGGTTAGAAATCCGGAAGATGACTTAAGGTGATGACGTCGCGCAGTAGTAAAGTCCAATGCAATGTCAATCGTGTAGAAAATAATGGAAGATAGTAAAAAGATTGTACCCATCATCTCCATTTCTTCTTCAATCAGGACCTCAAAGGAATACCACCATTTACTTTTCAGTTTGAACATCCCCCGCATTCCCTCAAGGGACAAAGATACCAACCAGCATCCAATGCCCGTAAAGGCACCGAGTTTTGCCCATAGACTGCAGCCGAAACGGTTAGAAAGGAAGATGACAAAATAAGATAGTATAAGTAGTATGGCCGGTGCAAAGAGTATCTGCCATTGGGTGACATATATCCACGAATCACCAAACTTCTCAGAAAAGAGTCTAATTTCTCGCCAAAAGAGGTTTTCATGAAGAATGGTAATATCATCGAGTGACATAAACAGTCCTGATAAGCCTATACCCAACCATAATATCGGCAAGCGGAAACAATCATGTACTTCTGCATTGTTTTTCCGTTCCTGGTAGTATGCCACAAATGCAGAACAACCCAGGAGGAAGAAAAGCAAACCTGAAAACCATGTAGAAATATTCCTCTCTTTGTCAAGATTCAACCATGAGACTCTCTCGACCCTAATATCAGCAAAAAAACAATGCAACATACCTAAAATTATTGCAATAGCCAGTAAGATACACAAGTAAACACAGATCGTCCGACGGATGCAATAATATGTTGAGTGTTTTTGTGAGTTCATAAAAATTCCTACTAACCCCTTTGCCCACCTCGTAGGTGGGCAAAGGTTTTACGCTATGGTACTGATGTTATCTGAACAATTCCTTCTGAAACCTTTGGAAACCACTTCATCACCAAAGGATCATGACCGGGAAGAATGAAAAAGGGTGATGCCGCCTGACGATGCATTTTCCTGATCGTGGATAGATTATTCTGAGGGTCTATGCTATTGCCAATCGGTATGTGCCACCGATTGTTTTTATATGAGTAGCAAACATCTCCTGCAATAATAACAGGACCATTAAGTGTCTCTACTATAACATACTGGGAACCGGGTGTATGGCTTCCATCTAAGGCTATAGTGATACCCGGCGCTATTTCATTTTTCCCATGCACTAGATTAAGACGCCCTTCATTCTCAATCGAAATCAAGGCCTTTAAATCCTGCCAGTACATTCCTTTTTCTCTGATGTTTTCAGGATTCAGGGTTGATTTAGCATACAAGTACTCCTTTTCCTGAATCCATATCTTAGCACTTTCGTACGATGAGAGGCCACCTATGTGATCCCAATGTGCATGTGTTAAAATAATATCAGTAATCTCAGACGGTGAAATTCCCAACTGACTTAGTCGCTTGGTGGGTTGAACATAGTTAGAAATATCCCATCTCTTTCCTTTTCGAGAGTCATCAAACCCAGTATCTACTAACATTGTTCGTCCATTCCCCTGTACAACCCAAAAAATCCATTCAAAAGGTGTTGATTTTGATGACGAACCACCCAGGATAATCTTATCTTCATGATAAGAAGAATGTCCACAGCTTACACCATAAACACGATAAAGATCACCTTCCGCATCAACAACAGGCTTGCTGCTGACCCAGGGGCAAGCTAACAACAAACCAACAGCCAAGACCGCAAATCCGTTAGTTAATATCTGCATACTGCGCTTATGCATCGAAATCAATAACATCCACACTAATATATAGATAAGTAAACCAATTTGAAATGTTGCCTTCAACCCCCATGAAGTAGAAATGTTTATTGCTAAAGGTACAGCAAGCGCACTGCTTGCACCGTTTATGGCAAACAACATACCTGCCGCAGATTCAGTAAACTGTATCTTGCTCGAATTCAAAATAAAAGGAAAAGGGACTCCCATAAAGAAAGCTAATGGAACCAAAGTGAGTATAGCAAAAGTAACTTTCCAATATAAAGGAAGAGAAGCGCCCATTGGAAAAAATGATGGGATACACCAAAGATGCAACATTAATAACACAACGATGGCCGCCAAAGAACAATACACACCCGATCGACCAATACGGCCACTCCAAAGACTCCCCAGCCCGGAAAAAACAAGCAGGGTTCCCAGTATAGTTGAAAAAGTTAGAATTGGGTAACCGAGAAAAATACCATAACGTTGTATCAAAACAATTTCAATCAGGAGATAACCCATACCTGTTAGAATAACTACAAACACATGCGGAAGAACACCACGTAACTTAGAGCGATAGTGAACCAGGAAAGAGAGAAGAAAAGGAATTAAAATTACTGACATGAGAAGAGTCCTGACATACGCATTCTTTATATTCGTATGTGCCGGGTTAACGTCAAAATGAAAAGGACGGTTGTCTGTAGTAACGTAAAGATTACAAGAGCGTAAAAAGTCTTTGTCTATTTCTCTCCTGAGAATACGAGAATAGTTGGTTGAAAAATACTCGTCAGGAGAATGAAGGATTGTGGTTTTAGTTTTAATTGGTCCCATCCGGCGCCCCAAACGAGCTTCAATATTCCCTTTATCATCAACATCTTTAACCCATTTCCTCAAGTTAATAATTTCTTCATTGGTAAGAGGATTTTTCTTCATTAGAATCTGTATGTAATTATTTCGCTTCGTTCTCCACTGAAAGATAAAAAAATGCTGTGCAGGTTGGGTAATCCCCCTGTCAATTAAAGTTTGGCTCATCGTCACAAGAAGCTTCCAAACAGGGAGTTCTCTCCCTGGCCTGCTTACAGGTTCTTCCACAATGAGAACACCACGCCCGGTCAGATGTTTCAGGTATGATTCTATAGCTTCACGCGTATGGAGATATTCCGGGCTGGGAGCACGTCCTGCAGTGCGACCACGCGCAGTGTGTGCATTCATCAAGGTAATAATATCATACTTCTGATCACTCTGTACCAAAAATCCCCGGCCATCCATAACCGCCACTTCAATATTTTCATAGCTATTGCCGTTAAATTCAACTAACTCATTTGTTTGCAAGCTTACTATTGCAGGGTTGATCTCGACACCATAAACCTTTTTACCCAGAGCTTTAGAAGTTTTAGTGATTCCATCGCCAGAAAGGCCAAGGATAAGAATCACGGGATCCTTTATCAAGGTGTGGGGCACACGAGGATCTATTTGGTATTGTTCTGTTGGGCGCTGCCGTATATTATCAATAATACGACCGTTCTCAAATGTGGCAAGAGAACTATGAGATGGTTTCCTTCGAATAACATCATACCTGCCGACAAACGAGGAGTTTGAAAATAAGACCTCTGCTCGTGGGTATCTTTTGAGGACCTTTGTTCGTACAATATTCAACCAATCAGATTGCAGGTTCAAGGTGCCAACCACCAAAAAACCTAAAAAACCTGCAAACATCACAGCGAAAAGACTGTTCCGAGTCTTACTAACCGGTAAATAAATAATGAAGCAGCATGAGAGAAGAAAAGTAAAAGTGCTAAGGAATAACAGGCTACTTTCCTCACGAAAATTACTTAATGCAACACTTACCAGCAATGCTCCTATTGCAGCCCCTAATAAGTCAATAAAATAAACCAGGTGTGATTTAGTACGAACCAGTGCAATAGTGATAACAGCGCTGCTACATACAAATGGAAGCATAAGTAATATTGAAGCAATCAATTGAGTTTTCATGAGGCTGACAGTTGTTCCGAAAACCAGGAGGATTGTAATCGGTAGAAGGAGACTGGCTCCAATCATAGTCTGTAACGGCGCCTGATGGGAAGTATACCATCCAATCAATCCACCTATTGAAATCCCAAGCAGGGCTATCGAAATTACCAGGTTGGCAGTAAGATAGTCGCTAAAAATAGTCAGCATCCGGAAAAGGATAATTTGTAAGAAAATTATTGCAAAGGCTGTTCCTCCAATTCCCAGTAACATAAATATTCTATTTTGACTACCGGGAAAAGAAACCTGACTGCTCTTTGAAGCATTGAAATTTGTAAGCAACTCGTTTTTCACTCCAAACACATACCCACCAAGGGCTATCAAGAGTAAAGTAGCGCCAAAAAGATTCGATAACCCCAAAATCTGTGTGAAACTAATATGGAAGTGTCCGTGGGCAATATTGGTGGAAGACGAAAGAATTGATAAAACCATATTTAATCCCCACGCAATCAACCATCCTGCACCGTATTTGTAAAAGCCGGGAACTTCCCGAAGTTTGCCAAGCAAGAACCATCCGAAAAGAACTAGTAAGATTAACCATAGAGAAAAAAGAATAAAACGTTCATATATATCAGGATTAGGATAATCCAGTAGCTCAAAACGTTGATGGATACGCGTTATTTCTGCAAAAGATAAGAAGAGGGCCAAGAGTGCTCCTGCTAACCATACCCATGTTGATTGGGAAGATTCAATATTTTGCTGACGTCTTTCGCGATGGAAAACAGTCAGGGCAAGGATTGCAATACCAGCAAGCTGCATGCTTGCAAGCCATGATGCCAGAGTCAAACTATTACCGAAATGAAAGTAGGAATGTCGTCCCTGTCCCCATTGGTACTCCGGCCAGAGAACATGAGCAATACCCAAAAGTGCTTCGAAAGTGACTAGAATATAGCAACAGATTCTTATCACTGCAATTTAAGAATAAAAGGAATTTTGTCGATCTGCGACAGAAACTAATTAAGACCACTTAGATATTTCTCTACTGTTTCTTTATCAATTCAAGATATGCTGAGCCTTCAACTAAATGGACTGAAAAAGATTAATCCATTTTATATAATCTTTTTATAGTTGCAAGCAATTCTGTATCCTCTCCCTGGATGAGTTAAGCACACAAACAAAGTGATTTAATATTCCTTTCGGCTTAGTTCCTTCATCCCCAATCCTAAAGAAATCAGAGAAACAAAAATACTCAATACACTCCATAATATCACAACGAAAACCAAAATCATCTTAAACCGGGGCAATTTTCCAATAAAATACAGGTGTGTAATTAAGGAAAATAAAGAAATTGTCAAAAAGATATAACCAAAACTTATTACCAAAGTAATAAAACCTCCAAGACTTTCTACGGCCTTTAAGTAATATTCTTCTTTAAAGTTGACAAAATAGCCACCCAGACCTAAAGAGATACTAACCAGCGTAATAGTAGAAAGTAAGACTATAAAAAGGGTAAAGAAGAAAAAAGAGGGTGGAATTTTCAGCATTAAATTGGAAATAGAGATGAGAAGGAGTGAAATCAGAGATAAAAATGTTACAGCAAGTAGAAACTTTTCCAGAAATATTTTCCTTAATGAAATAGGCGTAAGTTTAAGTATCCAGAAATTCCTTCCTTCAAGGCTCCACTGGGGGAAAACAAACCTTATGCTCATTGCGGAAATAATGCAGAGAATACTAAAAGTATTTAAAAAGGTTAAAAGGTTCCTCCACATTGGTTCCAGTAGATGATAAGACAAATTTCTTAGATTGAGAAAATAAAAGAAAAGTATTCCAAAAAAAATTAGAAATTGCAGCCAGAGACTGGATTCCCTGACAAATAATTTAATATCCTTTACGATAAAGGCACGTAGATAGGAAGGTAACTCAAACCGGGAAAATACTAAAGTTAAATAATCCTGACTTTTTGTCTTCTTCTTTTGCCCCGTAAACTGACGATGGTAAATAGATATAAACACTTTCCCCGGAGAAGAAAGAAAGGTTAAGCAAAGGAGGGCTAGGGTCCAAAGGTTGGCAAGGTATAAGAAGGATTTTTTAAAATCATAATCCTCAAAAGCAATTATGCCATACCCCGGCCAGGAAAAAGGAAGAAACCACATCTTAGAAAATTTTAAAAAGAAAACTTCTTCAGAGAGATAATAGAAAATATCCTCTCGTTCAGGGGATATAAAAAAATTAGAGTAAAATATAAATATGAAAAAAAGAATTAACCCAGCAGTAAAAAAAATCCTTTTTAGATTAAAGTAACGGGCAACAAATAAGGCTAACAAATATCCAAAGAAACAGGAAATAATAAAAAAAGGAGCGGAAAAAACTAGAGAGATGAAGGCGAGTGAAGAACCGGCATTGCCTATATTACTGTATGCCAGGAAAAAGAAAAAAATCCCCAGAAATGGTATCCACGAAGCAAATACTGCCGCTTCTATAAATTTAAAACTAAGAATTTTTTCCCTGGGTAGAGGTAAAGCTAGGAGAAACTGTGCTTCCTTACTTTTAAATGAAAGACCGTAAAATAAGACTCCAAAACTAACGCCCACCAAAAAAAAGAGGATAAAGAAAAGGATAAATATTATCTTCTTTATAATAACTGAGCCTAAACCCCCTAAAGAAACGATAAAATTTAACCCTGAGTAAATAGCAAAATATATTCCTGCAGTAGAAGCTAGTATAAAAATAAGCCCATAAACAAACTTTTTAGGAGAAAGATTTATTAAAAAAGAGATGTTATTTCTTATAGAAAAAATACGGGCATTAATTAATTCTCGCATAATCAATTAAATATCTAAGAAATTCTAAAATCCATCAAGATATCAAGACTTATAAAACATATCTACTATATTACAGGAGATAAAATCCAGTTTCGAAGATATTTTCATTTTGCGAAGCAAACACTCATGCCCTTTTAGGGCACCCTGTCTGCCGACAGGCAAGCACGAAGGATGAAAACATGTCCTGACGAAAGTCAGGATCAGATTCCCTGTCTGCTTACCATGGGGCAATGCCACGGGAATGACATTTTTTGTACACATTGTCATTCCCGACTCCGACAAAGCTGAGCTTAGCTCACGTCGGGAATCTATTTTCGGATCAAAATGCTATAAATTGGTGACCGAAGGAAGCTAATTTATATCAAATAGATTCTTAGTATTTTCACATGATGTTTCTGGTAATCTTTAAAAATATTTCTTCAAGAGAATCTCTGTAAGTTTCCTTTAAGTGCTCTGGACTTGCCTCAACAACCAGTTTTCCTTCTCTTAGTATGCCGATTCTGTCAGCCAATTCTTCCGCAACAGACAAAATATGCGTACACATCAAAATTGTTTTTCCCTTACTCGTCTCTTCCTTAAGGAGTTTCTTTATAAGATGGATGCTGTAAGGATCAAGCCCAACTAATGGTTCGTCAATAAGATAAACTTGAGGATTGTGAATAAAATTTGCTGTGTAAACAATCTTTTGCCTCATCCCATGGGAGAGTTCTTTGATGAGGTTGTTGCGGTAGTCTCCCAACTGAAAAAGATTAAAATAATGTTCTATTCCCCTTAATGTATCATCTCTCTCTATCCCGTAGACATCTCCAACAAACTGTAAAAACTCTTGAGGGGTGAGGTTTTCGTAGAGGAAGGGAGTATCAGGGATAAGTCCTAAAATCTTTTTTACCTTAAGGTAGTCTTTCTCCAAATGGTGTCCGTCTATAAAGATTTCCCCTGTAGTTGGTTTCATAAGTCCGGTAAGAATTTTTAAAGTAGTTGTTTTCCCGGCTCCGTTTGGCCCTAAAAGACAGTAAAATTCTCCCCTGTTTATGTTTAGATTCAGGTCTTTTAAAGCGTAATTAGAATTAAATTTTTTAGAGAGAGAACGTATAACAATCATTGGTAATCTAAAATCTCCATTTTTATTTTGGAAATAATCTTAAATAATTCAAACTGATTCTCCAGACCGGTTAAAAGCTTTATGTGAGTAGGGTCAGCTATGAGTTGATTTAAAGCCGGATCAGTATCAATCCATTCCCCGACATAAGCGGAAATCCAGGCATGGTAAAAGAATCTTCCTTCATTATACACAATACCAATATTCACATATGCAGGAATACCCAAACTCCTCAAAAATCCTGCCATAAGAGCGCTCAATTCCCCACAATCACCCTGTTTTAATTTTAAAACATCCAGAGTATTTGGAATAGTTATACTGGGAACCTTTTTTATATTTTCGTTCATCCAGTTAGAAATCTTTTCTATAATAATTAAAGGGGCTTTTTCCTGGCCCACAATAGAATTTACAGTATCTCTTATAAGGGGGTCACTAAATCTAACAAATTCATCCTCTTTTAAATATTTGGCAAATGCCGTTCTTTCCGGGTGTAAGCTTTTTATTTGTTCTGGTTCCTTTCTATTGATCTCTACAATATACGTGTTATCAGCAATTTTAAGTTTTTGGTTGAAATCCTCTTTTATATAATCTTCAGATATGCCTTTTATTCTTACTTTCAGATATTTTAGTTTTTCTTTATATGGGAGATCTATAGCAGGTATAGAAAAGTAAGTTATAAAATCTTTACCGGCAGTAAAATAATCATGCTTAAAAAGTTTTTTAGTATCCTCTTTTATAAACGTAAAACCTAAAAACTCCTCCTTCAGCAATCTCCCGTGATTATCAACGAAAATTACGCCCTTTATTCCTTCTACATCCATCTCTACTTTATACGATTCTAAGATTTGCCCATCAAGTTCTATATCCATTCTCCCCCTGTTTTGTAAAAGAACCTTTGTCTTTCTATTTAAGACAGGGTCATAAAATGTGTAAAAGATCTTTTTCTTTAAAGGAATATAATTTAAGGATATAGGAGAAAACAAAGGGTTAATTATTTCCTCGTCCCTCGTAATCTCTTTAGTAACACTTTGAGAAGGCGTTTTAACGGTAAGGGAGTATGTGTTTGCTATCTTCTTCTTAAGAGATGCAACAAAAAAATATTTGCGGGAATCTAACTTAAATTCACCTTCTTTAAGAGAATAATTAGAACCTAACCTTGCTTCCATTTCCATATTAAGAGATTCCAGCCTGCCCAAAAGAGGCATCTTAAGGTTAGTACTATTTTTTAAGACATAACCTCCGCCCTCTTTTACGTCTCTTACCCTCATAAAAAAGTGGGAGTAACCAACAAAAGTATCTTGAAAGTAAACTCCATACCATGAATCTTCAAGAAGTAAATCAGGAGGGATTAAAGAGGAATAACTTTTGGTGGAATATCTTAATGGTCCTTCTCCTAAGAAAAGGCAAGAAAAAGAGAGAAGGAATAAGAAAAGGAAGACAAGTCTATAATATAGAAATTTTCGCATTTAAAGATATGAGACATCGGATAGTAACTAGAAACCATCACCCTCTGTTATGTACGAGGAAGTATCTCCGTTTCTGTCAGTATAGGCCCATGTAAAATTTCTGCCCTTGTAATTTAAATAGATAGTGTCACCAGAAAAAGATATCTCCCCACTACCGGGAGAGGCGCCAGACGCAGAGTTATATTCTATGCCTCCTGAAAATTGTGTATCTTCTAATACATCGGAGAGGGTATAGTCATTTACGTTAACTATATAATCTGAATGTTCTGCAGCTATAGTGGAACTTACTGCCGCCCCAATTCCCCTGGCTACGCCGATCTTTGCACTAGTAACTAAGTTAATGTACTTGGGTATAGCCACGGCAGCTATTATACTCAGGATAACAATCACTATAATAAGTTCTATTAAGGTAAAACCTTTTGGGGAACGCATGTCTTACATATTTTTAGAACAATATAATTACATATTCTCGCATCAAATAAAATACCTTTAATACATACATATTCACTTTTAATTTAATAGCAGTAATAAGTTTCGCATTCAGATTTTTGTCATTTTTATCTACCACCAATTGTTACATTTCTTATTCTGATGTGTGGACCGCCGTCACTTACACGCAAAGGAGACTGTCCACCCTTACCACAGCCACCAAGTCCTCCAAAAAGAACTAGATCATCACCGATTGCATCTATATTCATCAAAGTATCAAATACATTACCTGTCAAAACTACATCACGAATCTTTTCACAGATCTTTCCACCTTTTATTCTATATGCTTCTTCTGCACTAAACGTAAACATCTCCGTGTTTGTTTGGCCTCCAAGGGAACCCTTTGCATAAATACCTTCATCTGTACTTGCCAACATATTGTCAAACGACCTATTTCGCGGTTCCATATATGTATTAGTCATGCGTACAATAGGCTCATTAGCATAACTGATTGCCCTTGCATTTCCTGTTGTATTCTCATTCATCTTAGCCGCTGTTTCTCTTGAATGTAGTCGGCTTGTCAATATTCCATCCTTTATTAGATATGTCTTTTGTGTGGGTGTTCCTTCGCTATCATATTTAATATAACCCGCCTCTCCTTCTAAGGTGCCATTATCTACAATGGACAATTCATCCGAACCAAAACGTTTCCCGATTTTCATAACCTCACAAAGCTTCTTGTTTTCGTATATAAAATCTGCTTCGCTCAGATGTCCAAAAGCCTCATGCGTGAATACACCACAAAGTTTCGGATCGACTATTACGGTATACTTACCAGCTTTCACGGGCTTTGCAGAAAGCAAATCAATTGCCCTCTTTGCGACTTCTTCACACTGTTCGTCAAAATTTTCAACATTTTTGTAACCTCTAAGATCTCCCACTGAATTATATGCCTGTTGTATATTCATACCGTCTTTAGCCATTGCCAAAACTGAAACACCACAAAATATATTCTCAGAAACTATAAAGCTGCCTTCCAAGTTTGCAAAATAAAGTATGCTATGAGAATCCACATACCTGACACTGGATGTCTGAATCTTCTTTGAAGATAATATTATGTCATTATATTTTTGGCACAAATCATGTTTGTCAGTTAATGATACATCTTCCGGGTCAACCTCAACTTGTGTCTTCACAACATCATTAATAACCTTTGTTTTTGCTAGTGAAACATCCTTATTGCCAACTAGTTCCGCCTGTTCACAAGCCATCTTGACATAATTAGATAAATTCTCAATATCATTAAAGGCTACAAATCCCCATCCTCCTTTGACTAATGCACGTACACTACCTCCCATACTATTACTCTCACCTATGCTCTCCAATTCCTTACCTACATAAGCGACCCCGTCCCTCTTCCCTCTTGGATACGTATTTCTATATGATCAGCAACTGCTGACTTCAAGGCATTTTTTATTAATTTTTCCATAATAGTTCACCGCAAAAACGCAAAGAGCGCAAAGTTTTTAAAAAAATAGTGAAAAGGCCCCAAAACCGCATATTAATTTAGGGATTTAG
>MAYW01000114.1 GCA_001723765.1 Candidatus Scalindua rubra | reverse complement strand
CTACCGAGAAAAAGGTAATCCTCACAAACGCTCTTCTGATAGTACTATGATGCTTTTTGAACCAAAGGCAGATTACAACGTAAAAAAACCAAACCTATCTAATGTACTGCTTGAACAACTAACAACCACTTTTAAACAAGAACCAATTCCTGAACAAATATTTTACTATATTTATGCGGTGCTTTATTCAAACATTTATCGTTCAAAATATTCTGAATTTTTAAAGATTGATTTCCCTAGAATTCCATTTACAAAGGATTTTAAACTTTTTCAAAAGATGTCTGATTTAGGAAAAGAACTTATTGATTTACACCTGTTAAAATCAGAGGTATTAGGCAGTCCAATATCAAAGTTTCAGGGTAAAGGCACAAATTTCGTAGAGAAACTAAGATATAATGAGAAGGAGAAGAAAGTTTTCATTAATAAAGAACGATATTTTGAGGGGATAGAGGATGAGGTATGGGACTATCAAATTGGTGGTTATCAGGTGTGCGATAAATGGCTGAAAGATAGGAAAGGTAGAATACTAACCCTCGACGATATTCGTCATTACTGTAAGGTAGCAACTGCCTTGAAAAAGACAATAGAAATTCAAAAGAAAATTGACAGGCTTTATCCTCAAATTGAAAAGGATTTAATTGAATTTGAAAAATATTAAAGACAATATCTCTGATTTACGTCAGAAAAGGATTGGGATACTTGGTGGTACTTTCAATCCAATACACATGGGACATCTAATTATGGCAGAAAAGGTTTGCACACACCACCGTTTATCAAAGATTCTTTTTATACCTGCATATATACCTCCTCACAAATATGTTGATGATTTAGCTGATACTCACCATCGCTATCAGATGATAAAAGAGGCAATTAGTGGAAATGAAAAATTTGAAGTATCTGATTTTGAAATCAAGCGTGAAGTGAAGTCATATACTATAGACACCTTACAGTATCTTTTAAATTTATATGGTAAAGATTTTTGAGGTGTTTTTGATTATAGGCGCTGACTCATTAAATGAGTTGGAATTATGGAAGGATATCAAAAAGCTTTCACAATTATGTCATTTTGTTATCGTAAATAGACCCGGATACTCAACCAGTTTATCAAGTACTCTTGCTGATATCATTGGGAAAGATAAGGTATTAGATATGGAGAGATTAAGGGTGGAAATTTCTCCTATTGGAATATCATCTACTGATATAAGAAAAAGATTAAAAGATGGGGTCGAAATCAAGGATCTAGTACCTTCGTGTGTCGAGACATATATAAAAGAGCACGGTTTGTATTCACCAGCCCGTGCCGGATCGGACGGGTGTTGCGAAATTAACTAAACTTAAGAATTTGCCACATAAGTTTTAAATTGGTTTCAAGTCTAAACTTATTCTTGATTTCCACAATATGATTTAATAACATCAAAACACGGAAAATATAATAGTTAATTTTCCATATTATTACATATGATATTAGGATAGATGGAAAAGGCAGATTTAATAAAGTTTTGGATTTACAGTTCTGATAGAGATTTTACAACCATGGAACATTTATTCGAAAAAGAAGATTATCATTGGGCTTTATTTATTGGCCACTTGGTTGTTGAGAAATTGCTAAAAGCATATTTCGTCCAAAACATTGACAACCAACCTCCACCTATGCATAATTTATTACGTCTCGCAGAGAAGGCAAATTTACAATTAAGTGAAGCGCAAAAAGATATTCTCGTAACAGTTACCACTTTTAATATTCAGGCAAGATATGATGATTATAAATTAGACTTTTATAAAACATGTACAAAAGAATATACAGAAAAATGGATAAATGAAATAATTGGGTTAAGGAAATGGATCAAAAAACTGCTATCGAAATAGTAAATAGATATATTAACTATTTAAAGAATAATAAATTCAAAGTCCAAAAAGCCTATTTATTTGGTTCATATGTTAATGAACAATATAACGAAGATAGCGATATTGATTTGGCTATAGTTATGAACAAGTTGTCAAACAGTTTTACTACACAGGTTGAATTGATGAAAATAAGTAGAAAATTTGACACAAGAATTGAACCTCATCCATTTGAAGAATCAGATTTCAATAAAACTAATCCATTTGCAAATGAAATTCTTAATAAAGGAATCCGTATTGCTTAATCATTTCAGGAAAAACGATGAACAAAGAGTATGATTTCTCAAAAGGAGAACGGGGTAAATTTTATAAACCAAATGTAAAGCTTAGTATACCTGGATTCTAAAGCCTATTCGTTTGCTGAAAAAATTTCAGAGAAAAAACAAGAAAATGTATCAACTATAATATAATTTACTACTAACATCAAAATACGGAAAATTTAATAGTTCATTTTCCGTGTTTCTTTACTTAATATAAGAATAGGTGGAATATTTTCGGTTATATAAATGTTATCTGCAAGGGAATAAGGAGGATGGAAATGACGAAGGGCGAAAAACTAATTCTCGTTGGCTGTCCGTTGTTCTTCGGCCTTGTTTTAATTATTTGTGGAATCATCGTTCAAATAGGCGCCACAGAGCGTCTGCATGGCATGCTGATGATCTGTACGGGATTAATCTGCATGTCCTTGTATTGCATATGCAACTTGCTCGTCAAAATTATCGCAAGCAAGAAGGACTGAACCAATCTTATTAGCAGATAACCAGCCGCTGCACCTGACCTGAGAAACGCAGCCTTCTTCATTTAGCAGCCCCAGATGTGGCAATCATCGGTGATTGTTTTGGTAGGTGGGCGCTGTAGTTTTCTCAGGCATGTGAGCTTTACGTTATATTTCTAAAATAAGGAGAAACAAATCATGGAAATAAAATTCCATTGGGACAAAAGCCTTATCTGTGATACAAAAACAGAGATAGAAACCGAAATGAAAAAATGGGACAAATCGGTGGACACCTTACTTATTTAATTGACTTATGACAATACAAAAGCTGAAATTTTCAGTATGCCAAGAATTGCCCGAGTAACTGTAACTATTGTTCCTCATCACGCCTGAGGCACATCGTTGACATATAACCCAATGGGGAAACCGTAGACAAAGGCGCTTTTTAATAATGATATTTTTTTAGCCAGTCTTGAGAAATCTATAGGGAGGTTTCTCAATCCTAAAAAACCCGTGCGAAGTCCAATGGAAAATAAAAAAATAGGTATGGTGTCCCTCGATTGCCCTCGATTGCTCCAAGAGTTTGATGCGAAATGGGGTCATGGATTTTTATCGCCTGATCAATTTATCCAGATTTTGTATGAGGATTTGTCCGGGGGCCAAAAGTAACTGACGTTCTTGAAATAAGTTTGGAATTAAAGAGGTATAATACCTTAATTAATTATAAGAACATAGCTACGCAAGTTGATTAATAAGAAAGAAATATTTGTTATAAGGAAACCATGAATACAGGAAGGATAATGCAAGATGTGCATGTCTGCCAACAGACACGCATGGCCCACCAAATTTAATCCTTTATATTTCTCCTGGCTTCCTAATAGAAAAAACATTATATATTTTTGCATTTTGAACTGCATTTTTGATTTTTCCTGGTAAAAATGAGCAAAACTTTGAAATTCAGATACAGTTAAATAAGAATCTATCCCTATTTTATTTATCACTGACCATATATTCGTTTAATATGCTCTTCTATCATCATGCGTTGTTCTGATGTTGCATGGGCTGCCGCTGCATTCCCTACAATATAAGAGAGGTAAAAATCATCAACATATTGCATACGTTTTGATTCCCAAGCGTCATTGTAAGTGATTCGAATGTACAAAATTAATTCTAAAGATGGTAAAGAAATGGTTTGTCCTGTAACTTTGATTGGAACACCTATTCTTTGATCCCAATTAAACTTCGTACCTGGACGTATGTCATTTGCAGCAGTTGCATCTACATAATTACGGAATTCATGTGGTTTGTTGGCAGGACACATTCCAATCTGAATACGCAAATCTGATGCAGAATGTTTACCTACATTATGAAATATCGAAAAATATTGATTTTTAGTGTTTTATTGTTATTTGTTAGTGTTCCTGAGCATTTATTTTCATCGAGTTCTATGACTGGTCGTTCAGTTGGCAGAATAAGTTGCTGCGTCCTCCAATAAACAAAAATTGAAAAAACTATAGATATGAGTGCGCACAGGGCTGAAATTACCACAGCCCAATATCTTACTTCCATTGAAATCTCTCCGTACTATAAAAAACGGTATGCTGTTTTGTATAGACTCTTTAAAGCGAAATTTTCTGATCATTTTTAATTCATTGGTCTCGATACGCTTCGCTTTATACAAATCCCAACGAAGTTGTAGGCTCATACTCTTGTTATATGTTCGTTTAGCCAGGATGTAAGTGCTCCTAGACTCGTCTTGCCTTTGGCAAGGTTAAACATTAGTTTTTCTTGTTCATCAACATTAGCTTTTATTTCCATTCCGTTCAGAATCAAGAAAGTTTCCATTGATGCATGAGCAACCCTTTTGTTACCATCTACAAAAGGATGATTATTTATTATGCAAGTCGTTTATAAAGCTCCTCATTTCTAGATAAAACCTTCCTCATGGCTTCTTCAAAGTCAGGTTCCGGACGTGCAATAAGATCTTTAATAGATACAGTAACAAATTGATCGGGTAAAAGACCAAACTTTTTTGCTTTTTCCCGAAGAAGGGCAGCTTTCGAATCATCTAGTTTTACAGTAATGGTTTCTATAATAACACCCTCCACTTTCCTCTTGTAGAGCATTTGAAAAAATATTTTATAGTAAAATTAGCACAAATTCCAAATGGGGTTTTATCTTTGATTTTTGATATTTTATCTTGAGTAAATAAATCTACCACCTTAGATTCTAATTGTCTAACCTTTTTCTAAACAACTTATGTGTTTTAAATGTCAAATCATCAATCTTCAATCTTCAATCGCCAATCATCAATCATAACCTTCCCCTATTCACCAATGATCTTTACCAGAACTCTTTTTCTACGTCTGCCGTCAAACTCTCCATAAAATATCTGTTCCCAGGGGCCAAAATCCAATTTGCCTCCGGTTATGGCAACGACGACCTCGCGTCCCATCACCTGCCTCTTTAGATGCGCGTCACCATTGTCCTCACCCGTATTGTTATGGCGGTATTGCGAGATCGGCTCATGTGGCGCCAGTTTCTCAAGCCATTCTTCATAGTCCTGATGAAGACCCGATTCATCATCATTAATAAAAACAGACGCCGTGATGTGCATGGCATTGACGAGGACAAGACCTTCCCGAACACCGCTTTCCTTGAGACAGTCATCGACCTGAGGCGTGATGTTTATGAACTCCCTCCTTTTACGCACATTGAAACAGAGCTCTTTTCGATATGTTTTCATTTTATAGTCTCCTTTTTGAAGTTAGAGTATTACTAAAAAAACACAGATATAATGTTTTACTATCGTCTATGTTATTTATTGTAAAAGAAAAAGCAAGTCTATAAAATCACTCTTTTTCCCCTGTCTGCCCCTGCCCGTCCGGCAGCAATGTCATTGAATTAAGGATTTTTTCATAAATTCAGTGTATACCAGCAAACTGTAGCGGAACGGCTTTAGCCTTCCATTTATACTTAGACATGGTAATGGAAACCTGAAGGTTTCCGCTACGTCTTAATTCAATGACATTGCGTCGGGCAGGCGACAGGCGGGGACAGGCAGGCTTTTCTAAAGGCGGTGGGAATGGAATATTGAGATTGGAGAATTTTAAATTTTATGTGATTTTAACACAAGCGTTAATTTCCAGATACAAAATTAAATGGTGAATATGTATAATTATAATGTTTTAAAAGGCTAGATTTTCCGTCTACGGCACAGAACAACTGAAAGGTGCGTTTAGGAAACTCACCCTACATTATCATTAGAAATCTCTCAATTTAAATATGATTAAAACCAAGGTAATCATTTTTGTTATTTTGTTATTTCTCATACTCCCGGGGTGTCTGGCCAGATATGGTGAAGGCAGGCTTGAGCAACTGCTTACGTCTGTAAATAATTTGCAGAGAGAGAGTGAGGAAAATAACGAAGAATTAACAGAAGAAAAGATTAGGGAAATACTTGGTGAACCTGGATTGCTAAAACCAATTTATGAACGTAATCTTGAATTTTCTTTCTTAGATAAACTTAAAGAAGATTCAGGTGTCTTATTAATGCCTAATCGTGTAGACCTATATGACGATATGCTAACAGATATCAAGAAAAAGAGATTAAAGAGCGTAAGTCTGCTTTCGTATATTTATGATAGGATGGGACAGGAAGACACATCATTAACTTTTTATATAAGCAAATCTAAAATTATAGGTTGGGATTACGTGAGATATGTTGACTATGATCCTATCGAAAAAGATAGAAAGATGTTTGTTAATTATAAAACCGAAACACCTGCTGATTATTTGAGGTTATCCTACACGTTTCTGATAGATACTGTCATAGGTCTCAAGCAGTTTGTGGGGGAGGTTATCAAGTCTCCGGTTTCCTTTATAGAAACAGAATTTTTTGAGAACATATTTATTGAGAATAAAATCCCATTTTATAAGTTTGATGGTCTTAAGGCAGCTATTGAAGACTGGCGAAATGGAGTTACGGCACTAGCATACAGACACAGAGTAGACGGTAAACAGGGAATACTGGCGACTACGCAGAATTTGTTAGGAGAGGTACCCATCATTGGCTCAATACTAGACCAATGGTATAAGAAAGAAAGTAGTAGTGTAGATAGATTATTTTTAAGCAGAGGAATAAATGGCGGTGATAATTCTGCCCAGAATATGGCTTTGTGGGTTCATTTTCTCACTAGTAAAAAAGAAATGGATGCTTTTCACGTGAAGGCGATTCCATATAGATATGGGAGTGTAAGTGATGTTGTGTGGTCTTTGTTAAATATATCTCACGGATTTGCATATGATATGGCGTCAGAGATTGTCTTAAGCAATAATGTTAATCCAGGAGATTCTATTTTTTTAAGTGGACATAGTGGAGGCGTTCAGAGAATTGTTTCATCGGCAAGGATTCTGAATGATGATGGGATTAATATAGAGAAGATGTACGGAATTTCGGGGCCTGCCCTGGGATATGCTCCATGTAGTAAAATAGAGGTAGAATTAAATGGCAAAATACTCCAAGACCCAACTTCCGATGTGTCCCGACTACTTAATTATCTTACATTTAATTTATTAACAAACGTAAAGTGGAAATACAAAAAAGAAGTTGATAAAAGTCATAAACACAGAACACCCGGTTTTGTTGATGGAAGGACCAGGTTAAAGTATGACGGCTTTTTAGATGATAGTTTGAATGATTTCTTCAAGTAGTTTTTGAAGTAATTGCTCAATATCAAGTGAAATTCTAATGGGTTTTATAAATATTCATCGTTCTTCTGCTTTGCAAGGAGACTCTGAATGAGTTGTTTTCCACTTGATATTGAGCAATTACAGATAGTATAATATTTTCTTCATGTAATTCTAATAACCCAAAGGCAGAGTTACATGGGTATGCCCGTGGATGAATATAAATTCACTTCAATGGTATCTCCCTCACCCTTCCATGCCCGACGAATGCCCGCCTGTCGGACGGACAGGCAGGACGGTGAGGGGTGTTAGAAAGCACCACGAGCATAACCGTGAATATCTACAAATAACCATTAAATAGAAATGAAAAAATTACCACATATTATTGTTTTTGCAATCTTGGTTTTTTTGGCATTTATAATAAATAATACAAAAAGTATCTCTGCGGAAGTTGTTGTACTCCATGCAAATGAAGCATGGAAACGAACTGACATAATCTTGAGAGAGCATTGTATCATAACATGGCAGGTACAAAAGGATGATTACTGGAGTTTTAATACAGAAATATTTCCAGAAGGTCATAATGCAGATGGAATACCGGTTCCTGCTTTAGAAAGTTACGCATTACCTGGGGAAGATATAGGAATGCTTCTTGGCAAAACAGGTGATGGTCGGATTATTTCAATGGGATTGTCCGGTTCAGATTATGTCATGCCTAATGAGGGAGGTAATTATTTATATTTAACCATGAATGATGACTTAATTGGCAAATACGGAGAAGGATTTGAGGACAATAAAGGTGAAATATTGGTTACGATAATACAGACTCCAAGAAAGATTGTTAAAATAGACATTTTGTTTATTGAGAATTGTCCTGGCGTCATACCTACAACAAAGCATATTAAAGACATTATTGCTGATGAGGCTATTGATGCAGAAATAAACTTAATTCTAATTGAGACACTAGAAGATGCACGAAGATTACATTTTACGGGTTCTCCCTCAGTGAGAATTAATGGAATGGATATAGAAACTAATTCCGGACACACTAAAGATTATGGTTTAAGGAGTCGCTTATATTATATAGACGGCAAGCAATCCGGTCATCCTTCAAAGAGTATGATTAGAAATGCAATCAAAAAGGTAAAATAATGTATAGAGGGTTGTGGCAAAAATATAGCATCGTATCTCGTTATGCCTGGTACGGTGCTATTTTTATTTTTGTGTTAAAATAGGATATGAAAGATGTCGTTTATTTAATATTCCTCTGGTGCTTCTTTGGATTTGTTCACAGCATTACGATCTCATATTTCTTTAGAGAAAAATTAATTAAGTACATAGGTATAACATTTGAAACGTATTTCTATAGAATCGTTTATAATCTGATATCGCTTATTACTTATTCAAACATTGTCTATTTTGTAAATAACAGTGCAGAAATATTTTTAATACCACAACCTTTAAGATATATCTTTATCATTATAAGTTTTATAGGATTCCTGATCGCTGCTATTGCCTTCTTCCAAACAGACGCACTGGAATTTCTCGGAATCAAACAGGTATGGAGGTTTTTTACAAAAGAAAAAGAAAGTTCAAAAAAACTTTTTGGTTATGATAAATTAGTTGTTAATGGAATGTTCAGATTTGTGAGGCATCCAATGTATTTTGGAGTCTCTTTAGTCTTTCTGTTCAATCCATTTATCAGCACACTCACACTGACAGACAGGATCTGTGCAGTAAGCTACCTCGTTATCGGTACGTATTTTGAGGAAAAAAGGATGTTAAGGGTTTTTGGGACTGAGTATAAGTTTTATAAAGAAAATGTACCAAGGTTTATTCCCTATAAGTTTATTCATTCATTAAGTAATAAGACTCCACTCTCTAATCAATAAGCAATATATCTTTTTTTGACAGATTTTTTCTACAATTCCTTAATCTCCAATCATCAATCCCCCATTCCCTCAATCCATATTCTATACAACCTTCCCGATCAACCAGAAAGCAGAAAAAATTACCCCTAAATTGTTGACAAAATAAACAAAACAATAAAACCATTACGTTGGGACTAGTGCTAAACAATATTTATCTATACATCCATTGCACATAAGTCCTTATAATTACGACACTTACTATGGCCTTCTTTTTAATTTGTTAATTTTTGTGTACATAAAACCATTTAGGCACGTTTTTAGCAACTTGTTTTCTGGACGAATGTGAATAAACACTGAAAATGTTTGGTAAAAAACGTTACAACCCTGTAGTTATTGTTTTTTCGAAAGGATAATTTAATAAAAACTATTTAAGTAATTGCCATAACGAAAATAACCCGCATCTCCAGCAATGAGTGAATATACTGCCATAACTAAAAAACGCCTTAATAGAAAATACAAAAATAGAGTTTGATTTGTTTTTAAGAAGCGATTTTAACGGACACTCTAAGTATATATTATTTTGCCGTGGAAATGAAAAATTCAGTCCTGAGAGAAGAGAAGAATTAATAAGCAGGAATGTACAAAGACTTTATATTTCTACAAAAGACACCGACAAATACCTTAAGTATCAGGAAAGAAACCTTAAATATATTGTTGAAGATAAAAATAAGAGCTCTTTAGAAAAATCAGGAGCACTTTATCAGGTCGCAAAAAATTTAACAGAGGATCTTTTAGATAGTCCAAGATCTGGCAATCATATAGAACGAGCTTCAACGTGGATAAACAACATAGTCAGCCACGTCCTTAAAGATGAAGACACATTCTCCAGTTTGTTTGAGGTTACCTCCCACGATTATCACACATATACACATTCTATTAATATGTCAGTAATCGGGTTACTCTTTGGCAAATATCTTTCTTTAAAACCACATGAGTTGGATTCCCTCGGAACAGGTATGTTGTTGCATGATATAGGCAAGGTAACAATTCCTTCAAAAGTCATCAGCAAAGTTGGCCGCCTGACGGAGGAAGAGTTTACGGCTATAAAAAAGCACCCTAAGGCAGGACTGGATCTTTTAGAATACAGGAGTAACGTTGACGGGCTGTCTTTAAAAATAGTCATTCAACATCATGAAAACCATGATGGTACAGGATACCCTTATGGAATTGGAGGCAGTGATATCCATTTATTTGGACATATATCCCGAATAATTGATGTATATGATGCAATGACATCCAACAGACCTTATGCATCTGCAAAGAGGCCTTTTGCTGCACTGTCAGAAATGAAGGAAAAAATGTCGGTTTGTTTTAACGAGGAATTGTTAAGAGAGTTCATTTGCTTTCTGGGACCTAAAGACCCACGCAAAAAACTTAGAACTACTGACAAATTATATAACCTTCCGTCTTTTACCAAATAAGTACTGCTGAACAAAACGACTAGGCAGGATTTTAGCGTTATGTTAATACAGAAAATGTGAATTAAGCGCTGAAAATAATATCTAATTAGAAAGGATAATTTGGTAAGAACATGTCTGATTTAATTTCTAAAGCGAACAAGTCAGAGCCCCAATCAACGAATGAATATACGGCGATAACAGATAATGTATTAGTAGAAAATACAAAAATAGAGTTTGATTTGTATTTAAGAACCATTAGTGGTGGGCCCAAATATATTTTGTTTTGCCGTGGAAATGAAAAATTCAGTAGCGAGAGGAAAAAAGAATTACTAAAGAAGAAAGAAAAAAGACTTTATAT
This sequence comes from Candidatus Scalindua rubra, assembly GCA_001723765.1. Classification (GTDB taxonomy): domain Bacteria; phylum Planctomycetota; class Brocadiia; order Brocadiales; family Scalinduaceae; genus Scalindua_B; species Scalindua_B rubra. Next base: position 4,086 of record MAYW01000114.1, on the reverse strand, counting down.
TTCTACAAAAGATGTCAACAAATATCTAGAGTATCAGGAAAAGAACCTTAGTAATATTATTAAGGATAAAAATAAAAGTTCTATAGAAAAATCAACTGCAGTTTATCAAACCGCACAAGTTTTAACGAAGGATCTTATGGAAAGTCCAAGATCCGGAGTAAATATATCAAGGGCTTCAACATGGGTAAGTAACACAATTAGCCACATCCTTAATGATGTAAACACATTCTCCAGCCTATTAAGGGTTACCTCACACGATTATCATACCTACACACATTCTATTAACATGGCAGTAATGGGGCTAATCTTTGGTAAACATCTTTCCTTAAAACCGCATGACCTGGATTGTCTTGGAATAGGCCTATTGTTGCATGATATAGGCAAGGTAGCAGTATCCTTAAACATCATCAATAAACCCAGCTACCTTACGGATGGAGAGTTTGATGTAATAAAAAGACATCCCAAAGCAGGACTGGACTTTTTGGAACACAATGAAAAGGTTGACGGCCAGTCTTTAAAAATAGTCATTCAACATCATGAAAACCATGATGGTACCGGATATCCTTATGGAATTGCAGGAAATGACATTCATCTGTTTGGAAGTATAGCTCGAATAATTGATATATATGATGCAATGACGACTAAAAATCCTTATTCACATGAGAAGAGCCCTTATACTGCACTGGCAGAAATGAAGAAAAAAATGCCAAATTGTTTTCACGAGGAATTATTCAAAGAGTTTATTTACTTTCTGGGGCCTAAACGTTCACGTAAGAAACGTGTGTTAATAACATTAAATACTTAAGATTTTACTTTCGTAATCAAATTTTCTTTTACCCTTTCAATCATCAACTTCAACCCTACTTAATGTGCTTAATTAAATAATCGATTAAGTCTGAAAAGAATTGCATTACTTTGCAGATATGAAAAAAAACCTCTCTTTACAATTCGACCTGATCAGGATCTCAATACAATATACATATGTATAAAAAAGCGAAAGCAGCAAAAATAGTAAAGTAACAGGCAATAGTCGATTTTGTTAAAATATGTCTTGTTTTCTTTGAAATAATATGAAAGACATAAATGCTCCCAATAAACCCTGCAAGAATAAATAATAGTTCAAGGGCCGATATACCCCCTATCTTATTAGTAATAAGAATTTCATCTCCTGTTCTATCTGATTTATAAATATTGGTCATTTCCAATAACATCCAGAAACTTGCCTTAAGTTTGTCCCAGTAAAAAGCAAGATGTCCCATAAGCGCAAGTGGGATAGCAGCATATCCAAAATCCGCAATCCGATCAAACCACCAAGCGGGCAAACGTATCTACACCATACTCTCCTTTCAAAGATAAAGCCTGAAATAATGGCTCCTAAAAGAATAAATATAATCAAAGATGCAGTTAAGATCGAGGATCGTGGTATAGTCGTTACACCTTCAAACCAAAAGACTGAGAGTATTAATCCAATTGTGATATATCTTCCGTATGAAATTAGTATTTTTGGTACATGCAAGTTAAAACTTTTGGCTCTTCTCCCAATTAGTTGATAATAATCTGTATGGTTATCGACGTATATTATTTAATAGTATGCACTTAAGCCTTTTTAAATGATTTGAGCTTATTAATCATTTTGCATACTATAATTAACAGGTAGTTAAGCCTTTACTATATTGTAAGTTATAATATGAACTAGATGCTATTTCTTCAACTAATTGGGAGATGAACCAAACTTTTAAATCGCTGTATCAAATCACCGGCAGATGCAAAAGGACATATTCCACAAAAAAGCCTCCCAGAGATTAGAGTTATTAGGTAAATACCAAATAAACCTGCTGACCAAAAGAAAACATTTGCAAAGTTCAAGAGTCCACCTTTATGTCCTAATAACAGCATACAAAGAATAATTATAAGAAATGCAGAACTCAGGATTTGTAGGCCTTGAGGATAAAATTTGCTTTGTAAAAATCCTTTAATTGCATTTAGTGTAAGAATATTAAAAGACCATTTCTTTTCTCCTTTTGGTATACCAAAAAATATTTGTTCTGCCGTTATAATGTTACCTTTTGCTAAGATAACTGCTCGTCTTAATACATTCTCAAGCTCCATTACATTTCCAGGCCAATCGTAGCTCATTAATCGTCCCATTGCGTCATCAGACACATTTTTCACGTCTTTATGTAATTCCTTGCTAATCTTTTCAAGGAAGTGCTTTACAAGCATTGGAATACTACGTTTCTGATTTCGAAGGGTCTTCAATTGATAGAAATTTTTACCTAAGATATTGTAAAGATTCTTGTCAATTTTTCCTTTCTCTATAGATGAAGCTATATCTTCAGACACGGACGCAACGATTCTTGCATTTGAAAAAATGGTATCATTTCCGTTAACACGATTAAATCTTCCTTCTTGTAAGTAATTAAGTAATTTGATTCGCTTGATTTAATCGATCCACATGATTTAAGAAAACTGTTCCTGAATCAGCCAGTTCGAGATATCCCAGGCGTGTTGCTATGTCCTCTATCTCAATACCTTTCTCAGAAGACATACCGTCTTGTGAATCTTTCTTAATTGCATCATCGCAACTTATTACGAAAGAACTCTTTTCACATCCAAAAAGTTCTTCGCCCCATGAATCATTGTTAAAATCTCTACAATCAACTTCTACAAATGGTCCTTTGTAGCGCTTGCTCTTGTAATGAATGACCTTTGACATAGGTACCTTGCCTGTCCCATCTTCACCGCTTATTAACACAGGCTCATCTATTGAAGCCATAGAATCAACGAAAGAATTTATTTTATCAATATATTTACCTTTTCCTACAAAGCCTAAACTTTTAACGTCTTTTCTATTACTCGCTCTTTCTGAAATCTGTATCCTTTTTTTAAGGCGCGTGTGTGAAATAGCAAGGGCGATATGGTTTGCTAAAATTGTCAAACCCCTAATATCTTCATACGTGTACTTTCTTCTATCAACAGTCTGAATGTTAATCGAACCTATGACGTCTTTTTTGTCACCCAATGGCACAGACAATAGAGAGGACAGACGATCCTCATGAATTTCCGTAATGAACTTTACTCTTGGATCAGTATGGATATCTTCAAGCGCAACAGGTTCACCATTTCTTACTACCCATCCAGTAATTCCTTCACCTTCTTCTAATCGCATCCTTACTTTTTTTAATGCCTTATGATCAAATCCTACTGCGGCCTCCAACACGAGATCCTTAGAAACCGGGTCTACCAAATAAATAGAGCAAGCATCTGCATCCATTTCTTTGTTAACTGCTTTAACAACTGACAAAAGTATCTTGTTAATATCTTCTTCTGAATGGAAAAGTTTAGTTACTCTGTTTATTACGTCTAATTTTCTCTCTTTCCCAATTTTATCCTCAAGTTCTTCAACTATCTTGATTTTTTCCCTTTCAAAAAAATCAAAGAAAGTCTTTATCCTCTTTGAGATAATTCTATTTAGATACATACTTAAAATGGGATTTTTCTGGATTAGCTCTTGGATGTCGTTTTTGTAAAGTACAAAAAGTTCAGCATCTTCTTTTGCTTTTACGGTTGCGAGAAAGGGTTCACTAGTAAGTAATGAAATAGTTCCGAAACAATCTCCCTCTTTGAGAATTGCCACTGTTATTTCCTCTCCACTGCTATCAATTAAGGTTTCTATTACAGAACCGGTATGAATTATATACAAACTATTACCTTTCTTTCCCCTTTCACATATGGTTTGACCAACACCATAACGTTGAACCTGAAGCTTCGAGACAATCTTCTTTAAAAGATTATTAGACGATAAGGAAAAAGGGTAATTGCTCAATATCAAGTGGAATTATGTACCCTTCCTTTCGGAAGGATTCCAGCGCAAACCCTTGGAATCCCTGCGAAAGCGGGGTTGGCACTCGCGTTAAATAGCATGATATTCCACTTGATATTGAGCAATTACGAAAAAGGTTCGTAATTCTTTAAAAAACTCCTTTTTTGTTTAAAAAAATTCGTCTTTTCTGTCATTTTTCTCTTTTTTAAGACCTAAATTGATCTATATTTTATTATTGTGTAGTCATAAGTAACTTTGTGTTA
>MAYW01000113.1 GCA_001723765.1 Candidatus Scalindua rubra | reverse complement strand
GGAAAAAATGGAATAGAATGGCTAATCCAGTCGTCCTACGGACTCCTTACGTTAGCCATTCTATTTTTCATACAATCATATAAAAAGCTTATTTAGTTTTACAATATTATTGGTGTTGTTACCTAATACCACAGTATGCTGTAGTTACAGCAAATAGTGGCGGGGCGAACAAATCGTTTTGAACAGACAACGTCCTCGATGTTGCTCCTCAACTCTGCATTCTTTTCATTAATAATCGCCAAAAGATAAGGCGTCCTTTAAACGATTGACCTTTCGTTTTTAGTAAGTCAGTCTACTCTAAGAGGTGAAGCGATCAAGACGATTCTCTCTGCCCAAACCTTTCCGTACGCTATTGTATAGTTGCATTTGATATAATCACCAGCCTTGAGTTGATCGAAGCTTAATTTGTCCTTTTTCTGAAAATTGGTGCCACCTCTGATTGATACTATGTCTGTATTCTCATCTCCCTTGTAGCAAGTTGTATAATCAAAGAAAAATTCTAGTGGCTCATTCCCTAAAAGTTCACATCCCTCCAATGTTATAGTGTCTTCCCACAGATCAATATTCGTTATCTTACCCTCTATTACTGCAAGACTTGTGGCTCCTTCAGCAAAACCAGGCCAGTCAACAGATTTCCCTGCATATATATTGAATCCAAACAAAAAAGCTCCTAAAAAGAAGGCTAGTATTGCAAATGTCATTAGTCTACGCATCTTTTTACCCTCCTTTTTTAACTAATAATTAATTTATTAGCAATTTCTACTTCTATTTTTTATAACAATTATCATGTTGGTTTAGTTCCTTAGTTCAATAAGGAATGGTACAGTAATAACTTTTACTGAAATAAAGAGTTATAATCGTGTTTATTTATTAACAATATTTCATTCATAATTATTCCCTTATCAGGAGTAATTTTACCCATAACCATAAACTAGGACAAAGAATCTTTAAGATATTGGTGATTCAGGATGTGAATTCAATCGCACAAGGAGGGTCTTTGCATTTCTATTATAAACTGTTCAATTTGGGTAGAATTACTCTCCCATCATTTATACGACCACATTACATCTTCTCGGTCGGTTATTAAAATCTATTACCACGATCTGCTACCATGTATAATTATGGGAACCCGCCAAACAAAAGGTTGGGCAGGCACAATACTTAATTAGTTTCTGTTGTGGAAAAGTATAAAAAGAATCAATAGAGTATGTAATAATAAAGCATACATCCAACACTGATTTAAAGAGAATACGTGAAAGATTATTGATGGTAAATTGACGTAAGTCATTGCTGTATAATGGTTATTTTTGTGAAAAAAAAGCTTAAGCGGGCATGGATTCTGCCGATAATAATTATAAGGAGAATTATATGTCTTCAGTATTTTTTACTACTGAACCAACCAACCGAGGAACAACCTTTTTTCGATCCGGAGAACATGGGATAAGGAGTTCTACGCAGACCTTATCCAAGTCCCCTTCACATAATCAGGAACCTGACAAAGTTGAGATTTCCACCACTGCCAAGGAAAAACTTGAACAGGAAACTAAAGAGCAAATCCAAGAGTTAGAAAAATCCGGCAACAAGACTGAAAAATTCACAGTCGATCTGAAATTGACTCAAGAGGAACAAAAAGAAGTTGAAAAACTCAAGAAAACTGACAGGGAGGTCAGGAGCCATGAGTTAGCTCACAAAGCTGCTGCTGGAGGTCTTGCCAGGGGAGGAGCTTCCTTTAAATACGCTACGGGACCAGATGGTAAAAGATATGCCGTAGGAGGTCACGTAAATATTGATACTAGTCCTGTACCCAATGATCCAGAAGCCACCATCCGCAAAGCCCAAGCCGTTCGAAGTGCCGCACTAGCCCCTGCTGAACCTTCACCACAAGACCGATCCGTTGCTGCCTCAGCAGTAAAAATGGAGCGTGAAGCTCGTATGGAACTAAAGGAAGAACAAAAGGAGGAAACAGATGGTGTAACTCAAGTGGGCTACGAAGAAAACACCACAGACGTTAACTCTCTTCTGCAAAACTTAATCCAGAGTTACGAAGATCCTTTTCATTCCATCGGAAGTGCCTTAGACATACAGGCCTGAGCAGACTCTTGCATTTTTTTACATAAATATTGTCAATTCAGGTAGAATTACTCACCCATCATTTGTACGACCACATTACGTCTTCGGGGTCGGTTATCAAAATCTATCACCACGATCTGCTGCCATGTTCCCAATAGGAGTTTACCGTTATCAAAAGGCACGAATAAGGAAGGGCCCAACAAAGCAGCCCGAACGTGCGCATAGCCATTGCCATCTCCCCAGGTTGCATCATGGTGGTAAGTAACCCCGGTTGGAGCAAGTTTTTCAAAGGCCTCAGTCAAATCCTTTAGCAAACCAGGCTCATATTCAATAGTTGTGACACCTGCCGTAGAACCCGAAACAAAAACAGTAAGATTGCCATTTTTAAGTTTTGTCTTCATCAAAAGCTTTTCCACTTGACGCGTAATATCGATTATGTCAGTGTTTCCGCGCGTTGAGATTTCTACAGAATCAGTAATCGTCTTCATAATATTTTATTGGTTTTTATAAATATTTATTTTATAGTAATCATTAACCACGGAATGATAGAGTATCATTGAAACAATTGGGATTCCGTGCAATTCTCTGAATTGACTTAAGCAAGGTTGCCTCCCTGCCCGACAAATGGCAGGCGGGCCTTTCGGGAGGATTCCAGAATTTATCTTTGTATTAAAATGAAATTATTACTTAAAGAACGAAAATCCAGTATCTTATCACCATCGACACTTAAATGCCTCAGCGACACATACACACTTAACCCTACGGCCGGTTGTGTACATCTGTGTTCATATTGCTATGCAAGAGGATATTCAAATTATCCCGGAGATGGAACAATCGTATTATATACCAACATAACTAAAAAACTCGAGAACGAATTAAATCGTAAGAGAAAATCACCGGGGTTTGTATATTTCAGTCCCTCTTGCGATGCCTTTCAACCTGTAAAACAAATTTTAGACACCACATATAGTCTGATGTTCCTTTTACTGGAGAGAGGTATCGGCGTAAGTTTTCTTACCAAAGGTCATATTCCAGACAAATTTATTACCTTATTTAAATCACATAATGATTTAGTTCAGGCACATATAGGTATAACTACCCTTGAAAGACGCCTTCAAAGACTGATCGAACCAAACGCTGCAACACCCAGGATTAGACTAAAGAATATTAGCTCTTTGATCAATATAGGAATTCTTCCAGAGATAAAACTCGACCCCTTAATCCCTGGATTGACAGACTCTACACTTAACCTCGAGCCATTGTTCAAGATATTAAATAAATTAGGTATAAAGAGCGCAGGTATTAATTATTTATTTCTCAGACCAATCATACATAAAAACATTCGCAAGGACTTAGGACATACAAAAGTCCTGAAAAGAATTTCACAAGCTTTTCACAATAATGTTGATTTGAGTCTTCTCGCTAACAAGTCAAGGGTCAAGGCCCTCAATTCGTACTTCAGAAAGAAACAGTATAAGTGTATCTCATCGTTAGCAGAAAGCTACAATATAAAGACACACGTATGTGGCTGTAAGAATCCTGATGTCACAAAAGAATTAGCATGCAGGGATATATGGCAAAAATATTTTTATAAAAAGGTTTCTCAATATCAACTTTTCGATAGTTAACATCCTGAGAATTCCATAACTCAGCCTGTTAGATAAAACCCGTATATACTTTACGAGTTTTAAAATGTCAAATCCTTTCGCAGTAAAAACAAAGGACTATATATGTATAAAAAAAATACATTTTTTTTAAGTTTTAGTGTCGAAATTTGATGTTGTTCCATATAATATAATATAAGAAAAATTTTAAATTATTCATAAGGGATGCTATTATAAGTACTTAAGTATGGTGGTTATTAGTTTATATACTATTTGGGGTTATTTTAGACAAAGGCATGATTTTTGAAGGGTATAGTATAAATTACGCTTATTTTTAGTATGCAAATGAGAAATTAAGAATGATGACAGATATTCTAAACGGAAAAAGAAAAAAGGCGTTATGATGGCATTAAGTTTATTCATAAAAGAGAGCCTGATTATCAAAAAATTGATTTAGAGATATCAAATTATCTTTATGAAAAAGTCTTACCTAAACTCACTTTCTTATATGGCGAAAAAAACAGCAAATGCGTATATACCTGAACTTGAACGTCTTTGTAAAGTCTACTATGCTTATAAAACTGAGGAGATGATCGAAATTGAAAAAACGTTTGATCCAAAAGAGCGTTTTACAGAAGAGGATGTTATCTTAATTACTTATGGTGATCTTATTCGTGAAGATGGTATTTCTCCCCTTGAAACACTCTCAAAATTTTGTGGTATATACCTCAAGCAGACAATTAATACGCTCCACATACTCCCATTTTTTCCCCATTCATCAGATAGAGGTTTTTCAGTTATGGACTTTGAAACTGTAGATCCTAAACTTGGAACATGGGAGGATATAGAAAATCTGGAGACACGTTATAGGCTGATGTTTGACGGAGTCATTAACCATGTTTCATCAAAAAGCCGCTGGTTTCAGAAGTTCCAGGAAGGAACCCCGCACTACAAAGACTTTTTTATAAGCTATAATTCTTATGATGATCTTACGCCTCAGGAGCGTAGTATTATTTTTCGTCCGCGGACTACTGATATCCTTACAAAATTTCAGACTGTCAATGGGGAAAAATATGTCTGGTCAACTTTTTCCAAAGACCAGATTGATTTAAATTATCAAAATCCCGAAGTACTGATAAGGGTTATTGAGATATTGCTGTACTATGTACGCAAAGGGGCTGATATTATTAGACTTGATGCTATCACCTATCTTTGGGCAACTCCAGGGACACCATGTGCTAATCTGGAAGAAACACACATGATAGTCAAGATCTTTCATGATATCTTAGACCTTATTGCTCCGCATGTATCAATAATTACTGAAACAAACATCCCGCATAATGAAAATATCTCATACTTTGGCAACGGTAATGATGAGGCGCATATGGTCTACAATTTTGCCCTGCCGCCTCTTGTGCTTTACACATTCTATGCAAAAGATGTAACCAAACTCTCTGAATGGGCAGCAAGCCTTAAACCTGTTTCTGAGACAACGACTTATTTCAATTTTCTTGACTCACATGATGGTGTGGGACTTATGGCAGTTAAGGATATTTTATCACATGAAGAGATCAACTTTATTGTCCAAAGAGCAAGAGAACATGGAGGCTATATCTCTTATAAAACTTATAAGGATGGCAAAGAAGTACCATATGAGATTAATATCACCTGGTTTAGTGCGCTTAGTAGAGAAGACGGTACAGGACATTTAGACCGTCAGATTAAAAGATTTATTGCTTCAAGAGCCATAGAACTAGTCCTTCAAGGAGTTCCAGGAATCTATCTGCATAGCTTTTTTGGCACTAAAATTGATATGGAAGCAGCATTCTGTCCTGTATCAAAACGTGAGATCAATCGTACTGTAATTAATTACAATACACTCACAAAAGCTATAGATGATCCTAATACATTAACATCAAAAATTATCCATAAACTTAATGCCCTTATTACTATCAGGACAAAACAGAGCGCCTTTCACCCAAATGGAGCTCAAAGCATCTTAAAAATCAAACCTGAGATATTTGCAGTTTTGAGAACATCTCCTAACAAAGGCCAGCATATCCTCTCTTTGATCAATGTTTCAGATGATGAGTTTCACATAACAATTCCTATGAAAACAGTTCATATATTCAAACAAGAATGGTATGATCTTATTGGTCAAGATATGCATACTTTTAAAGATGAGAGTATCAACCTTACATTAAAACCTTATGACGTAGTCTGGCTGGAACCTCAATAACCAATATCTTCAAGCGATCAAGCAAAATTGACCCGTAAATATCAGAGTATTGCTGGCAACAATTTCTTTGAGAGTGCATAATGAAAAAACTGGATTTCACCATTTCTGCTCTGGGCAAACCAACGTTACAATTGTCCACAATATCCAAAAGAAAAGATGTTTGGCGGACAAGCTATGTGAGTGACGATCAATATATACTTTACGATATCGCTGTTACCAAGGGTACATCGATTCGCAGTTCCGCCCAGAATAATCTGATCGAAAGGGCTGGCCCAAGGGAAAAAATTTACTTTGATCCTGCTAAGGTGCACGCCGGGGTAGTTACGTGTGGTGGGCTTTGTCCCGGACTCAACGATGTGATACGGGCAATTGTCATGACCCTGTGTTATCGTTACGATGTAAAACAGATATCTGGTTTCAGGTATGGTTATCGGGGTTTTCTTTCGAGATTTAAACTGCCGGTTATGGAGTTGACACCTGATGTCGTAACTAAGATTCATAGACTCGGAGGCACCATTCTCGGGGCTTCGCGAGGTTCTGGTGACTGTGTTGAGGAGATAGTTGATACCCTTGAGCGCATGAACATTAACATGCTTTTTACCATTGGCGGTGACGGTACACAAAAAGGAGCCCTTGACATTTCTGAGGAAGCAAAGAAGCGAAGTCTCAAAATTGCTGTGGTCGGAATTCCGAAGACCATTGACAACGATCTGAGTTTTGTACAAAAATCATTCGGATTTCAGACGGCGGTATCCCGTGCGGTAGAGGCTGTTGACTGTGCACATGTGGAGGCGCATGATGGCGTAAACGGAATAGGAATTGTTAAGGTAATGGGGCGGGAATCTGGATTTATTGCTGCTCATACTGCTATGGCCATTAACGACGTAAACTATGTACTTATTCCGGAAGTGCCTTTTGATCTCGAAGGGGAAAACGGGCTGCTGACCAATTTAGAAAGGAGACTCAAAAAACGCAATCATGCCGTGATTTTGGTAGCCGAAGGCGCTGGACAGGAGCATATGGATGATTCTGGAATCAACGATGCATCGGGCAACAAAAAGCTAGGTGATATTGGCATCTACCTTAAAGAAAGGATTAACGAGTATTTCGAAAGAAAGAGAATGGAAATTAACCTGAAATATATCGATCCCAGCTACATGATTCGTAGCGCACCCGCGAATCCCAATGATTCCACATACTGTGCCAGACTAGGTGCTTATGCTGTGCATGCAGCTATGGCAGGGAAAACAGGGCTGATTATAAGTCTCATCCATTCCCATTTTGTTCACGTACCTATCCACATGGCCGTTTCAAGTAGAAAATGCATCAACCCACACCAGGAACTATGGCGTGATGTGACTGAGGCAACTGGCCAACCTCTTCTTTTACAGGAGCGCAGGAAAAAGCCTCGCAAAAACAATAAATCGACGAGTGCTTTAGGAAAACCAACTATCAGAAAGTAATTAATAAAAATGATAAAGACTAAAATAATTGCCACACTTGGTCCTTCTTGCAATCAGCAGGAAACCATCAAGTCCATGATTGACAATGGTGCAGACATCTTTCGATTGAACTTTTCTCATGGTACACTCGACGGGCATGCCAAATCATTAGAGATGCTGAATGCCGCTCGTGCACAGCACCGTCACACGACTGCCGTGATGTGTGATCTATGCGGCCCTAAGATACGTATCGGACGTATCCATCCGGAGGGAGATGTCTTAAAAGCAGGAGATGAGGTTAGCATTATACACAGTGAAGAACAGGGTAACGTAAGTCGCTTTGGTACAAATTATGAATATTTTTCTCAAGATGTTGAGGTTGGCCAACGCATCTTTATTGATGATGGCCAAATTGCTTTGCGCGTAATCCATAAAGATGATGATCAGACAGTGTGCAAAGTCGTGGTTGGGGGACCACTACGCAGCCATAAGGGGATCAATCTACCAGACACCAAAGTAAGTGTGCCATCGATTACAGAACGTGACTGGCAATGCGTTGATTGGGCTATCCAGCACGAAGCAGATTTTTTGGCCCTGAGTTTCGTACGGTCGGCAGAAGTAATCAATCAGTTGAAAAGTTATCTTAGTAAAGCCGGTGCAGACATAAAGATAATTGCTAAGATCGAAACACCACAGGCACTGAAACATTTGGAAAGCATCATACATGCTAGTGATGCCATATTGGTAGCACGAGGTGATCTCGGTGTTGAAATGGACCTGGCTGAGGTGCCGGTTATCCAAAAACGAATCACTCAGATTTGTCGGCATCTTGGCAAACCCGTAATAGTCGCCACTCAAATGCTACAAGGCATGATCGATAATCCTGTTGCAACCAGAGCTGAAGTGTCAGATGTGGCCAACGCCATCATGGACTTTACCGATGTGGTCATGCTTTCTGGTGAAACCGCTGTAGGCAAATATCCGCTCAATGCGGCAAAGACCATCGGACGTATTGCCAGAGTAACAGAAGCATACCTCCACCAGAACGAAGATGCACGCCCTAAGACAATTACAAGAGACGAATTAGTTTTAACTGCAGCTATGACTCGTAGCGTAGACCAGATCGTTGATGATATTTCCGCTAAATTTGTAGCCGTATGGTCGCAAACTGGATCAACAGTCAGATTGCTCAGCAAAGAACGCATTAGCGTTCCTATCCTGGCGCTAAGTTCTGACCAGCGCACATGTAATCAAATGAGCCTGCATTATGGTGTAATACCCCGCTGTCAACCTATACCAGAGGATATCAATCAGTTTACCCACATAGTGGATCATCTCATTATCAGCCGCAATTGGGCGCAGATCGGAGATAAGGTTGTTCTGTTGGCCGGTCAACCAATCGGTATCGCCGGTACCACCAATGCCGTCATAGTTCACACCATCAGTGATAGACAATCACCACATTGACATGTTTCAGATGTTAATTTAATAGGTGTAATAGTTAAATAGAATTGAGCATGTAGGTCGGGTTTCCAAACCCGACAATAATCAATGATTCGGAGCGTAAGACCTGCCCGCCAAAGCCGTTCAGGCGGGAACGCGCCATACATATTTAATTTTTGGCCATAACCTTTAAAATCTCTCTGAAGTTTATCTTATTTTATTTCAATAGGTGGAACATGAGTAGAAATAGTGAGATAAAAGTTCTGGTGATTAACTGTGGCAGCTCTTCAGTTAAATTTCAGCTTATTAATATATCCAATGAAAATGTCCTTGCCAGTGGGATTGTTGAAAGACTTGGTCTGCCTCAATCCCTTATAAAATTTAAATTTAACGATAAAGGCTTCGCTAAAGACTTTACTAAAGAGTGCGGCTCTCTTGATCACAGCTCTGCGATTTCAGAAATTATCGATGCTATTACACACAACCAGTTCGGTGTGATCGGTAATAAAAGTGAAGTATCGGCAGTTGGGCATAGAGTTGTCCACGGTGCGGAGCAGTTCACAGAATCTGTTTTGATAACCGATGATACTATCAAACAGATCGAAGCCTGCATTGAACTTGCTCCACTTCACAATCCCCATAATTTAAAAGGAATACTCGTATGTAAGGAACTTCTGCCTGATGTTCCACAGGTAGCTGTATTTGATACAGCTTTTCATCAAACAATGGAAGATTATGCTTACATGTATGCTCTTGCCTATAGATTTTATGAAAAGCATAGGTTCAGGCGTTATGGATTTCACGGGACTAGCCATTTCTACGTTGCGCATAAGGCGGCAGAAATTGTTGGAAAGGACATACGGGAATTGAGGATAATTACGTGTCACCTTGGAAACGGGGCAAGTATTACGGCGGTTAAGTACGGCAAATCAATAGATACATCTATGGGGTTTACGCCTCTGGAAGGTCTGATAATGGGAACCAGATGCGGAGATGTTGATCCAGCAATGGTACTATTTGTAATGGAAAAAGAGGGTCTAAGTCTGCACGAGTGCGATACCCTGATGAACAAGGAATGCGGTTTAATTGGAATTTCAGGCATTAGTTCGGATATGCGGGAACTTATTAAGGCATACGAAGATGGAAACGACAGAGCAAGACTTGCCTTGCAGATGTACTCATACCGTATCAAGAAATATATTGGTATGTATTCAGCATCAATGAACGGTGTTGACGTAATAGTGTTTACAGGCGGAATAGGCGAGAATGCGACTCTTATTAGGAGTATGTGCTGTACTGATATGGAATATCTGGGTATTGACTTTGATGAAGATAAGAATAAGAAGACTATTGGTACCGAAGGAGATTTGACCGCTCGGGATTCCAAAGTCAGGGTGTTATGTGTGCCTACAAATGAGGAGCTTGTAATAGCTAGAGATACAGCCCGGATAATAAATAAAAACAAAACTACGCAAATTGATTAATAAGGGTGGGCATTACCCACCGTTATTGGGTTTACGCAATTTGAGATGGTGGGCAGTGCCCACCCTACACAATTTAAAGTATCATCTTAAAATCACCGCCATTATCTCGCTCATCATCAAAAAAATGAAAAGATGAATACGTGGAAGATTCCTAATCCCACACGAAAAGGTTTTAGTTCACTCTTAAACAGCAATTTTACCTTTATAGAATTGTTGGTATCAATTTTTTTATGTATCGGATTTGTAAATATTCTAAATCACGAAATGTGGAGAGATGAACTGGAAGCATGGTTTGTCACCAAAAATAGTTCTTCCCTTTATAATCTGTTTCACAATTTGAGATATGAGGGACATGCCGGGCTATGGCATATATGTCTTTACTTGTCCAGCAGAATTATAGATCAGCCAGTTATAATGCAATTCATTCATCTAATTATAGCTACTGGAGTAATATACATTTTTACAAGGTATTCACCCTTTACGAAAATACAAAAGATATTATTTGCTTTTGGTTATTTCCCTCTTTATGAATATGCTACTATAAGTAGAAATTACGCCTTGGGGATACTATTAATCTTTGCCTTCTGTGCAGTATTCCGATCTCGCAACAAGAACTATCTTGTTCTATCCTGTATTTTATTTCTACTCGCTCAAATTAGTGTATTTGGTTTGATTATTGCAATTTCCCTTGGATCCACATTATTTTTTGAATGTGTTATTGATAAAAATCTCCGGAAATCTGTTTCTGTAAGAAAAATGCAAATAGTTGTCAGTATTTTCATATTTATTTTTGGTGTTATAACCTCAATTTTCCAACTTATCCCACCTCCTGATAGTGGGCTTATAGGGGATTGGAGAACAAATATTGATGCAAGGCATATTGCTCGAACAATCACAGCAATTTGGAAAAGTTATATTCCAATACCTAACATCGATTATCATTTTTGGAATACTAATATAATAACCTCTACCAGTTTACAAGCAATTTTATCACTAACCTTGTTATGTTTTTCTCTTTTGCTTTTTGTAAGAAAACCAGTGGTGCTCTTTTTGTATTCCCTTGGAACCATGGGATTATTCGCTTTTTTTTACTCGCAGTTCCTCGGACTTCTACGACATCATGGCCATTTATTTATCATGCTTTTTGTATGTTTATGGATTTCTGATTACTATCCTAATGTAGAAATGAAATCTCTATTATTTAATTATTTAACTAACTTTTGTAAAAAACATAAAAGCAGATTTATTTTAGTAATTTTGTCTGTCCATTTCATCGCTTGTATTATTGCAAGTGGTATTGATTGGTTACATCCCTTTTCCGCAAGCAAAGCTACAGCAAAATTTATTGTAGATAAAAAAATGAACAATATGTTAATGTTGGATGATGCTGATTATGCAGCATCTGCTTTAACTGGTTATCTTAATCGAGAGATTTACTACCCATGTGGTGATCGTTTTGGCTCATTCATTATTTGGGATGTAAAGAGAAAGGAACTCAATACTCAAGAAGTCCTCAATAAAGCAGAAAAACTAATAGCAAAGAAAAAAAGTGAACTTACTGCTTATTATGAATTATAAACTGGATACATCTACATATCCTATTGTCAAGATTAAAGAATTTAACAAAAGTATTGTAGCTGACACATCTTATGTACTATGAATTACAAAGACATAAAAAAAACAACTTAAATAGTATGAAGTAGAGTTGTTGAAGTATCTTGGTTATTCTATTATATTATTTCTTAAATTAGATGGATTAGATTTTTTTGCCCAAATATTGTTTGAATTTCTAATATTCTTTGCAAGCTAATTAACCAGAGAATTACCATGAATAAAATTGATGTAAAAGCATATATCACGATTGATCCTTTATGGTGTTTTTGATCCGAAAGACTAATAACATATAGTAAAATTGTTAAAACTCGACTTTAATACTTGATTGGATTAAATATGCTGAAAGTCAGAAAAAAGGTTATTGTGGTAGCTTTAGGGGGTAATGCACTTATACAAGAGGGTGAGAAAGGGACTATACAAGAACAGTTCGCAAATATACAGAAAAGTATCGGGGGTATAGTACACTGCATAAAAAAAGGTTTTGAGGTCGTAATCACACACGGTAATGGGCCTCAGGTGGGAAATATGTTATTAATGGCTGAATTAAGCCGTGGTAAGGTGCCAGAACTTCCTCTGGGAATATGTGTTGCAGATACAGAAGGTGCGATTGGATATATGATTCAGCAAACATTGGTCAATAGTTTGCAAAAAGAGTGCATAAAGAAATGTGTCGTTACTATTTTAACACAAGTGATAGTTGATAAAAACGATCCCGCATTTAAAAACCCAACTAAACCAATTGGTCCTTTCTTTACTGAAGAAGAAACAAAAAAAATCATTAATGAGAAGGGTTGGAAGATGGTTGAAGATAGTCATAGAGGATATAGAAGAGTTGTAGCTTCACCCAAGCCTCTCAAGATTGTGGAAGATGAATCAGTTAAAAGACTGCTGGAATCTGGTGAAATTGTCATTGCAGCAGGAGGTGGTGGAATACCGGTGATTTTAAGTGAAGATGGAGCTTTAGAAGGTGTAGATGTAGTTATAGATAAAGATCTTGCTTCGAGTGTGTTAGCGTTGAATATAAAGGCTAATTACTTAATGATGTTAACGGGTGTAGACAGAGTTTATTTAAATTATAGTGAGCCAAATGAAAGGCCTCTTGATACAATTACTATCGAAGAGGCGGAAAGATACATGGCTGAAGGTCACTTCCCTCCGGGTAGTATGGGTCCCAAGATTCAAGCGGCCACAAACTTCTTAAAAGGTGGTGGTGAATATGCCTTTATTACGGCTATAGACAAAGTCCCAGAGCCTATTGCAGGTGAAACAGGCACAAGGATAATTCCATAGCATTAAACATTAAGCATGAGTGGCATGGATTTACCCTGTGGAATTTACTTTTATTTATCCCATGAGTAAAAATTTGTTATTTTGTAAATTAAATTTATTGTGGAATAACAACACTTATATTCCACAGGACAGGCTTGTTTGTCCGTGTATGAGATGGAATTATCTATTATTTCGATAAACTACACAAAAACATAGCAAAAAGAATAAAGTTTTTCATCTTTGTAGCACAGATAACTACTTGTCGAGTTATAGAATAATTATATGACAGTTGAAACTAATAAAAAGTACAAATCTGGATTTGTAACAATGTGGGGACGGCCTAATGTAGGCAAGTCAACATTGCTCAATACACTTGTTGGTGAAAAGGTAGCGATTGTTACGCCAAGACCACAGACGACACGCAATAGAATCTCAGGAATTTGTGAGACGGAGGAAGGGCAGATTGTATTTCTTGATACACCAGGAATATTAAAGCCAAAGCAGAAATTAGATGAGTATCTGGTAAAGTCGGCACGCTCTTGTCTGAGAGATGCTGATGTAGTTTTATTCGTTGTGGATGGCGCCACCCATCCGCATAGTGACGACAAACGTGCTGCAAAACTAATACACAACGTTAATAAGGATATCTTGCTCGTAATCAATAAGGTAGATATTGCTGATATACCAAATCTCGAAGCTCGTATTGAAGAATACAAAAGGCTTGGAGATTTTAAAGGTGGTGTTGCTGTTTCTGCCATAACGCATATAAATATTCCGATATTGATCAATAAGATACTTGAACTATTGCCGGAGAATCCTGCTTACTATCCTGAAGGTACTGTTACAGATCAGCAAGAAAAGTTAACAATTGCAGAGCTTATTCGAGAACAGGTACTGCTTTTTGTAAGGCAGGAAATACCTCATGGAGTGGCTGTTGTGATAAAGGAGTTTACGCCAAGAAGTGATGAGCTTGTTTATGTTGCTGCGACTATATATGTGGAAAAGCCGACTCATAAATTGATTATTGTTGGTGAACGTGGACGAATGTTAAAAGAGATAGGAATGAAATCACGAGAAGGTATTCAAAAACTATTAGGTATGAAGGTGTATTTAGATCTCTGGGTCAAGATTAGTAAAAACTGGCGAAAGGATGAAGCAGCATTGAAACGCTTTGGATATAAATAAATTAGCTCCCGTTGGTCGTTAATTTATTTATGAGTTTTTGCTGCGCAAAAAAATTCAATATAAAAAGGAGTGGTTATGGATAGATTTAATGTGAAGTATAAGGGAACCGGGTTTAGAGGATATCCGATAGGGACGGTTGCGTATTACGGAACTGACAGAAACACTGCCATAAAAGCTGTAGCCTCTATTATGAAAAAGAAAAGAGACAAAGAACCATCTGCAATGAAGAAATGGTTAAGCGAAGATATCATTAATAACGAGAAGATACAAAAAGATATCTCAGCCTTTTTAAAGAAGAATAAAGCTAAATCCATTGTTATTACAGAGAGCCCTATTGGATGTATTCATGAAGAGGGTCAAGATTATCCAGTAGGAGAAGATTGCCCTTTCTGCCCTTTCTGGAAGGGAAAGCAATAACGTGTCAGATGATTTTATTCCTGCAAAGAAATGGATTTAAGGCTTTAGCCGCGTGAGTTTATTATGAACAATAGACTAAATCTTCATAACATCAGTGATATACACGAGTTAGGCATGACGTTAATTGTATACACCAACACCCTTAAACTTTAGCCGATTATTTTGTAGATCTTTAACCCCTAATGCTTTAATTATCGAATCTTCCTCATCAGACATTTCTTCCAACTTATATGTCGCTTTGGCTCTTCCCCTTGTCGTTGTATCTTCCAATATCGTGGCAAGCCTTACATCGTTTAGAATATCTAATAGTGTGTCCAAAGTTCCTTTAACAGGGATTTTTATGCATATAAAAACCCCTCTGAAGAAGGGTCATCAAACGCACAAATGATAGAGAAATCAAATAAAATCAATGACTTACAAAAATAATGCAAAAAAGAGGGAGGGTTATTTATACCAATATAGTGGGTTATATAAAGTAGTCAGAATTGCTCATATAGATTACAATTATAGCGAAAAGCCCGTAAGTATAGGTATAATTAAGGCATTTTTTATATTGACA
>MAYW01000112.1 GCA_001723765.1 Candidatus Scalindua rubra | reverse complement strand
TCAAATCCTGGTTGCAGAGACAAACAGAAAAGATAGCAATTATGGGAGGCATTGGGCAGGCCAAAGATAAAGTGGTACCCCTGTGCTCACGTGAACATTGTATTTATTATGAAGAGAGTCGTGGGTGACATGATGCAATTTATTCAAGAAACTATTTAGTATTTTAGTAAAGAATTATGATTTAAATCCCCCTCTCTCCCCCTTTAGAAAAGGGGGACTAAGGGGGATTGGGAATCTCAAATCGTCATTCGTAAAACTAAAATATCATTATTCCAGCTCGTTTGTGTGGATAGGCCAAACTGGCATTATAACCTTTACCTTGTGACTTGCCCGGAGGTAGTATATGTCAGATTATTTTAATTGTCCAAATTGTGGAGCAGAAGTACCAATAAAGGCTTTGGCATGTCCTGAATGCGGCTCTGATGAAAAAACGGGCTGGTCTGAGGATACGATGTATGATGGCCTGGACCTTCCCGAGTTTGAAGAAAGAAGGAGAAAATCTTCAACATCTGTGTTTCAAAATAAATACTTTTTGTACATCGTGGCAATTGTGACCATTTTGGTCTTTATATGGTTTTATGTAATGTAAGGAATGCCATGTTATTCTTAACTAGGTTGAGAATCTGAAGCGCTTATAGATTCCCGTTTCCACGGGAATGACAGAGGGGATGTTGGCTTTCTGATGTTCTTACATTGTCATTCCCAACTAGATTGGGAATACCTGATGAAGTTAAGGTGGTGATGATTACGATGGGTTGAGTAAGGGAGCAATATAAGTTCTTAAAACAACTGACACATCATCGTGATATATATATTGTAATAGTACATATATCTCCATTAGTTTTGAGAACTCACAAAAGCGCATGGAGGTGTTTATTTTTTGGACAATTGGTTTTCTCTTTGTGCTAATTACAATGAACCGAATTATAAAATACTTAGACAACCAACTATTTAACTCCTTGAAAAATAAGAAATTAGATTATTATTAAAAGGAATTATTATCTTACATACTTTAAATTATTTTTTGGCACATAAATAGCGTACTAATAGGCTTTGAAATATGTATCAACCGAAAATTGATATTTAAAAGGAGGAATATATGGCAAAAGTTCTAATTATAGATGATTCACACTTTACGCGCACAATAATAAGGAAGTTAGTAAAAGATATCGGTCATGAGACTATAGAAGCCGCAAACGGTCAGGAAGGACTGGATAAAATCATAAATGAAAAACCAGATCTCGTAATGACAGACCTGCTTATGCCGGAGATGGATGGTATCAAATTACTTGAAGCAGTGAAGGAAAGAGAAGCGGATGTGTCTGTTATAGTGATATCTTCAAATATCCAGGAAACCGTCAGACAGCAATGTTTAGAACTTGGCGCAATAGAATTTTTCAATAAACCGCCCAATAAGGAGAAATTACAGAAATTAATCGTAGAGAGATTAGTTTAAGGAGAGAAAGAATAATTTTGACGTTGACAGAAGAACGATTAGATGCCATAAAAGGAATTGGTGAATATTGGGGTAGGGAATGCGGCCGGCACACTCAATGAGATGCTGGAATCTCATATTGACCTGGATGTACCATCGATTATCTCATTTAAGTTGAGTGAGTACAAGGAAGCCCTTGCCGATTGGGGCGATGATACACTGGCTTCTGTTCAGCTTGATTTCCACGGCCCATTTACCGGAACCTCAATGCTTGTCTTTCCGTCAGATAGTGCTGTAAAATTGGTAGCAGCACTTACGAATGAAGAGCCTGGATCAGCCGGTCTGGACGCCGTCATGGCCGGAACCTTAAATGAAGTAGGGAATATCGTTATTAATGCTGTTATGGGATCTATAGGTAATTTATTGGAGAATAATATTGATTTCTCATTGCCAAATTATCTTGAAGGGAAATTTGAGGATCTTTTAAACGCAAAAGATTTGTCAGAGGATGTAACGGTTTTACTGGTACAAACAAATTTCATTGTAAAGAACCTTGAGATAAACGGAAAGGTCTTTATGATATTTAAGCTTGGTACCTTTGGAAAACTTTTGACTACTATTGATGAAATTTATTGCAATTAACCATGAAAGACATAAAAAAAGCAGAAAAGCAATTTGCTATCCTCGATCACTCTCCAATTGGTCAGTTTGTTCTAAGGAAGGATTTTGTAGTTATCTTTTGGAACAGATGCCTGGAAGCATGGTCAGGTATCTCAAGGGATCAAATTGCTGGGACAAACCTGATTACGCACTTCCCACATCTTGGTAGTGAGAAGTATGTCAACCGTATAAAGAGTATGTTTGGTTATGGCCCACCCATTGTCTTTTCGTCTCAGCTTCATAAATATTTCATACCGTCGCCATTACCGGAAGGAAAGTTTCGTATACAGAGCACATTCATTACCAGCATTCCTGCGAAGGAAAAAGGGGAATTTTATGCCCTTTTCGCAATACAGGACGAGACAAACTTAACTGCAGCCCTTGAAAGCAACAAACTCGCTCTTAAACGGCTTACCAGTGAAATAGAAGTACGAAGGCAAGTAGAAGAACAATTAGTAAAACTCGCACGATATGATCATTTGACCGGTTTGGCTAATCGCATGCTATTTCGAGAAGTTCTGTTAATGGCTATAGCTAAGATACAACGAAATGAGCAATCATTAGCTATGATGTTTTTGGATTTGGACAATTTTAAGGATATCAATGATACCTTGGGACATGATGCAGGTGATTTGTTACTCAAAAGTATTGCTGAACGGTTAAAAAGTCGTGTGCGTGGTAATGATCTCGTGGCTCGAGTAGGAGGTGACGAATTTGCTATATTTCTCGATGATTGCAAGTCTGACGATGCTGCACATGTTGCGCAAAGTATACTGGATATTCTGGAACCGATGCACAAGTTAGGAGACAATGAAGTCGTTATGAGTACCAGTATCGGTATTGCAATGTGTCCAGATTCAGGTGAAGATCCTGAAAGTCTTTACAAGTCTGCTGACATAGCAATGTACTATGCAAAGAAGATGGGAAGAAATAATTTCCAGTTCTTTTCTCCGGAATTAAATGTGCAGAAAATAAATCATGTACACATTAAAGGCGATCATGAACGAGCATTCAAGTAACAATTTCTAAAAAAAGAGGTCTCTTTTTCCCCTGGTGAGAGACTCTATTTTACTGGATGTCAGCTTTCTGACTTTGAGGTCTGGTATTTTGCGAACCTCGGAAGATAAGAAGGCCTTTATCTTTTTGGCAAGTTTGGGATTATAATCCAGAAGATATTCCTCAAATGTGAGAAGAGCGTTAGGCTGACAAAAATTCTTAATATCGCCGGGTTTGGCGAGATCCATAAAATCCTCACCTGTCCTGCCGGTACGATAGCAGGATGTGCAGAAGCTTGGAATGAATCCACGGGTGGCTAGTTCCTCTATAACTTCTGAAAGGGAGCGTTCATCTGAAATACTGAACTGTCCTTGTGCTTTTTTATCACTGCTGTAACTGCCGGGCACTGTCTTAGAGCCAGCAGAAATCTGAGATACGCCAAGATAAAATAACTCATCCCTTAAGCCTGCATTCTCTCTTGTAGAAAGTATTATCCCCGTATATGGGACAGCAAGACGAAGAACAGCAATTATTTTTTTGAGTCCCTTATCCGAAACCGGGTAGGGGGGGCGAGTAGCTATGTCGGAGC
Source organism: Candidatus Scalindua rubra (assembly GCA_001723765.1). GTDB lineage: Bacteria > Planctomycetota > Brocadiia > Brocadiales > Scalinduaceae > Scalindua_B > Scalindua_B rubra. The sequence goes on along the minus strand of MAYW01000112.1, from coordinate 11,666 downwards.
CCTGCGCAGGTTCAAGTCTTGGAACAGAAATAGTATGCGGGCCGACTCCATATTTATCCTCGAGGTGCATTGCATGAAACAGCAATGCCAGCACCTCAAATTTATAATTATACAGACCAAACAATGTCCCTATGCCCACATCATCTATACCAGCACTTTGAGCAAGATCACAGGCATAAAGACGCCTCAAATAGTCAGATTTTGGACCGGAAGGATGTAATTTATTATATGTGTCTCTATGGTATGTCTCCTGAAATAGCTGATAAGTTCCTATACCAGTGTTTTTAAGCCTTTTAAAATCCTTCACTCCCATTGGCGCTACATTGACATTCACTCTCCTTATGGAGCCGTGACCATTCTTTGTTTCGTAGATAGCCTTTATAATTTCTTCTAAATAATCTGTATTGACGGCGGGATCTTCTGCGGAGACAAGGAGTAACCGTTTGTGCCCCTGAGAGATAAGGGCCCTGGTCTCATCCTGTACCTCTTTCACTTTCAATAGGCGTTTTTTCGTATTGAAAGCTCCTTGCCTGAAACCGCAATATAGACAGTTGTTTACACATCTATTTGATAGATAGAGCGGTGCAAATAACACAAGACGGTTTCCGTAAATTGACTCCTTTGTCTGATTAGCAGCCGTGAAAATGCTGTTTAATACAACATCATCTTCGCTGTTGAGGAGTACGGCAACCTCAGATGGACTGAGACCTTTTAACTTTAAAGACTTTTTAATTATGTTCTTAGCACGATGGCAAGAAGGTCTTTTTGCCTTTTCTAACAGGTCAAATATTTTATCTTCGTTGATAAAGTTTTTCATATGCCTGATTTGAATAAGTCAGAATCAGTAGATAATAGAGAGTAGCAAGTAGAGAGAGGGAAAAGGTAAATCACTTAATTCTCTCTACCCTCTACTAATTAGTTTCTGTTGCAGAAATACGTTTTCTACTGTAGGAGCAGCATCTTGCTGCGATATTTCGCGGCTACCTGCCCGACAACTTCATTCAGGCGGGGAAGCTGCTCTTACAAATGGCTTTAGCTTTCCAAAACAGAAACTACTTATGATGTATACTTATTGTTTCTAAAAACTTCATGTCCTTTCAGGGCACCACGAAGGATGAAAATTATAGATTCCCTGTTTGCTAACCAGGTAGGCTGTTTCCTCGGGAATGACAACTTGTAATGCTCTTTGTTATTTCCACAATTCAACTTATCTTGTCATTCCCGACTCGATCGGGAAGCTATTTTCGTAATAAAAAATGCCATAATTTCATAACTAAATACCTAAATCAGTTGGGGCTCTACCGATGTTTTTAAGTAATTTCAGTGCATCTTCTATCTGGTCTTCGATAGAAGTATCTACTGTTGCTCTATGTGGATAAATATCATAAAGTTCAACATAATCTTTGGGTGTAAGATTCAGCATAATTGAATTCGCCCCACCCAAGAGGGCTCGTCGCCTTGCCTGTGGGCTTAGGGATTCAAGGGCTGTAGTCACTAGTATTTTCCCATAGGGGTCGATGAGTCTTAGGACAGAAAGAGCCTTAAGTACATATTCTACACAGGGTGCATTATGGTCTGAAAGTGGAGTATCCGGATGGGGGATAAATGGACCAAAGGAGTACATATCACAACCCAGTTCTTTCGCAAAAATAAAATCATCTATGACACTCTCTGTATTCTGTCCGGGAAGACCTATCAGGCTACCTGTGGCTATGAGATATCCAATATCCTTAAATAGCTCAAGGTAACTGATCCTTTCCTTCAAAGAGGAATGTGGATGTAATTCTGAATATAGATTACTGTCAGATGTCTCAAATCTGAAGAGGACAGCTTTAGCGCCTGCATCATATGCCTTCCGATAAAGTTCCTCTTCCCTTTCTCCTATACTCAGGAAGATAAAAACAGGATAATTCTCCCTTATCTTTTTGATTAAATCCAGGATATCATCAGAGCTATAAGATGGGTCTTCACCTGATTGCAGGACGATTCCCTTAAATCCAAAACGTTTTACAGCATCCTCAACGACATTGAGAATCTCCTCAGGGTTAAGTCGGAAACGTTTGAGGGTGGTGTTTGATGAACTTATGCCGCAGTATGCACATTGACTCTTGCAAATGTTTGAAGACTCGATAATCCCATGAACACAGCAGGCATTGCCCAAAAACTTCTGACGTATAAAATTGGCTGATTTGAATAGTACATCCTGTTCATCAGGATCTTCGCTTAAGATTAATCTCAACGCTTCCTCATGTGATATAGACTTACCATACGTTGCTCTATCAATAATTTTTAGAAAACCCTTATCTAGATTGGGTTTGTCATTATATAATTTGGAGAGTCGGGCGTCCGTTTCTTTCAGCTCAAAGAATAGTTCCTTCCATGTATCTAAGATTTCTTCAGCATCCTTTTCATCTATTTTCTGCACTACGAATCCACCCTGTGCGTAGACGTAATCACCCACACGTAGGTCATAAAAATCGTTCTTTGCCTTCCTCTCTTCACCAAAATAATCAATTGTAATTAAATCTTCATCAATACTATTAACATTTCCGGGAATAGCATAACACATATCTTTATCCCAATCTGGATGATAAAGAACCAAACCGATCTCAACAACTTGAACGGGCATGTAGAATTAAAAAGTCCAGATATCAAAATTACGGCAATTCAGATCAAAGGTATGAATTGCTTAGCAATTTTGTTTCACAAAAATTGCCTTAATCCCAAACAAATTATAAATATTATAGTATAAAATTATGGAGATATAAAATGTTATATTGGTTATGTACTCATAAAAACTATTTAACGGAGCAGGCAAATTCCAAATTAAGAAGATTTGATTTTTAAGGCAATTCTTCGAATTGCTCGAAGTGGCTATAGAAATAATATCTACAGATATTGCTCTTCCAACTAGTTGTTCAACGGAAGTCTTCTTTTCTGGGAGTGGCAATATACTTGTTATTATTTTGTATGCCTCATTGAAAGATATATTTTGCATAACTTTTCTTCTTTTTCAGCTATAATTAATTTATTTTGATTTTGAATTTTCCATATAGGTATAATTCTACATTAATTTCTATACTTATCTTGTTGCATAACTTCAATAATTTATTATAACTTAGAATATTCTTACAAACGCAGAAAGAAGATAAAATGATTGTCATAGAGACATTTAAAGGAAAATCTGTTACAGAGCACAGTGTTGAGATAGTAGAACGAAAAGGCACAGGTCATCCTGACTATATGTGCGATTCCATGATGGATGCCATTTCTGTAGCACTATCCAGGGAATATATCAAAGAGTTTGGAACAATCCTTCACCATAACATAGACAAGAGCCTTCTGGCAGCTGGAAGGGTTGACAAGAGGTTTGGAGGTGGAAGTGTTACGAAGCCTATGGAACTGATTATAGGAGACAGAGCTACATTTAGTGCTTCTGGCAGGAAAATACCTGTTTCTGATATCGCCATAGATACTGCGAAAAAGTGGTTAAAAGAAAATATGAGATTCGTTGACCCTGAAAAACACCTGAAATATAACATTGCCCTTGCATCTGGTTCCGAGGAACTTACGGATATCTTTTTAAGACCTGGTAAGATCCTAGGAGCTAATGACACCTCTGCTGCCGTTGGATATTACCCCTTTAGCCCTACCGAAAAGGCCGTCTTTGAACTTGAAAGGTATCTCAATTCAACAAGTTTTAAAGATGAGTATCCAGAAACCGGCGAGGACATAAAGATTATGGGTCTCAGAAAGGGAGAAAGCCTTGACATAACGGTTGCTATGCCATTACTTGCCAATTACATTCAATCCGAAAAAGAGTATTTTGAGAGAAAAAACATCGTCCATAAAGAGATGGTCGAGTTTTTGGAAAAATATAAGGAATTTCAAACCATAGAGGTTAATTTGAATACCCTTGATGAAAAAGGCAGGGGACTTGGCGGCATTTATCTCAGTCTTTTGGGTACATCCGCAGAAGATGCAGATTCAGGACAAGTGGGCCGTGGAAACAGAGTGAACGGGGTCATTTCCGTGAACAGGCCCATAGGCACGGAGGCATCGGCAGGTAAGAATCCCGTGAGTCATGTTGGCAAGATATACAGTGTTCTTGCCCATAAGATAGCGCAGGATATCTACGAAGCCTCAGAGGGAATAAAAGAGGTCTATGTAATGCTTCTGAGCAGGATAGGCACACCAATCGATAAACCACAGATGGCAACTGCACAAATACTCTTTGAGGAGGGGAGGGAGATAAAGGAAGTAGCAGAGAATGCGAAAGAGATATTTGATAGCGAATTAAAAAATATCAATAGTTTCTGCCTTGAACTTGCGGAGGGGAAACATCCTATCTGTTAATTTGAGCTAATTGTTAATAGGGACACATCCCTTTTTAATCATTTATCGCTAACGGGAAATGGGGATGTGTCCCTATTAAAAAACTCCTTAATCTTTTTGGATAGCTTCTCGGCTTCTTCTTTTCCCAAGATTTGTTCCGCTAAATCGCTGGCAATCTCTGCTGCCTGATCAGCAGTTACACCTCTCATCATTGATATTTTCCATAGATCCCCTTCTACTATTAGTTTGAAGATCCCTTCTTTCTCCCTCATGGGTAGTATATCCTGGTCAAGGAGGGATTTTATTTCCTGCACCCTGTTGGTTATCTTGAGTGTTTCTTTCATATCAGGAACCAGGGAATGGATTTCCACGATAGCATTATCACCTTCTACTGTTGTCTTTACTATCTCCTGTTTGCTTGCGGAGTGGGCAATATCAATGAGAGCTATTAGCTGTGGTGGAGCTATTTGTTTTATGTATCTTAATTGCTCCAGCCATTCAATAATCGTATTATCAGATTTGGAGATAAAGGTATAAGCCTTTTCATAGTCATTGGCTCTGACTGCCGTAAGATATTTTTCAACTACTATATCAGGAGAGTTCCGGGAAGATGCAGTGCGGGTTGTAAATACTATAATGACCACAAGCGATAAAACAGCAATTATTCTCTTCATGGTATTTTACCTCCCTTTCAATGATTTCAGAAGGTTCTTATCTATTTTTCAGCTTTATTCCACATCTATGGATTCAACAAATACGTTTTATCTTATTTACTCAAATTTACCGCCTTAAACTATAATTGTCTAACTTTTTTTCTGAAACATCCTTATCTGTTTTCATATTTAAAGTTGGGGGTCACATAAAGTTGGGGGTCAAATCTTTCATATTGACAGTTTTCCTTTAATCCTTTCAATGAGTATTGAAAGATTCTTATCTGATTTCAGCTTTATTCTACCCGCCTACGCAGAGAGCTATACGCCTAAATTCAGTTATCAGTAACGATGAGACGTTTCCCTGTGAATGTATTATTGAACGTCCTGATCGGGATTGCAACAGGGTCGAAGGGGTCCACGCCCGGAGGGAACATCTTGCCTGAGAGCTCTCCGCTTATCTGCTGATACGCTTTATCAAATTCGACTGTGAACCTGAACAATGCCGATCCAACTCCGTCTTTTAAGAGAGTGAAATCAAGTGTTCTGACCGTAATCTTCCTTTTTCCTGTCTTCTTCCATACTCCCTGCTGGTTACTAAATTTGATGTCGAACTGATACGAATGAATGCCGAACCAGTTGCCATCCGCAGTGATTGTAACAATACGGGAACCGCCCTCATCAGCCTCAGTCAGTAGATATGTACCGGCAATCTTCTCGCCGAAGAAGGCATCATTCTTGTCGGCTCTGGCCTCGTTTGAGCTTAAGACATTTAGAAGCAGAAATGCTGACAAAATAACCGGAGTATAAACCGAGAAGATTTTGTTTTGTTTCACAACCTCACCTCCTCTTATTGATGTCAAAAAGTAAATCTCATTGGGGTTTAGCACGGAACACTTTCTCACGGTGTAAATATATCATATTATATCGCTAGTTGAATGTAGGTTTTCTTCTTCTATTAAATCAGCTTAATTCGTTTATTCTTTTGGGTTCTGTATTCCTTAATTGTACCAATACGGCAGAGAGCTTTAATCGCTCGTTTAACGCGACTATCAAATTTCTGACGTGGTCCAGCACGGGTAATTAGTCCCAAGTGTTGCAATACCTCGGCGGCCATATTTTTAACTGCACATGTATTGTTGCTTCGTTCTCTTAAAACATGTATGATCGCGTGCTTTATTTCTGTCGGTGTTACATCATCAGGTCTACGTAGTGCTTGCTTTTTTTTTACAAAGTTAAGAGCAGAATTTAGTCTGTCTTGTATACCTATAAAAGCTTTTTCATTTTGAATTTTAGTAGAGATTAAATCTTCTTCCTCAGTTAAATCCTCTTGGTCTGAAAGAGATTCATCATAATTATTATTTTGTGAATCTGAATTATTTTTAGTTGAAGATGAGTGTATTCCTGCTTTTGACAATTCCTCCCATAATGGTACCATCGCCGTAATTGGGTCTCGGTAAAAATCACTCCCTCTCACCCTCCAGAAATTCCATTTGCAACGTCGTAAATCTCTTTCGCGTGCCATATCTTGATCGAATCTATCTGGCCCGTGCCAGTTGTCACCGTCACATTCGACAGCCAAGCGGTTCTTCAATCCCTCAACTACAAGGTCGATTCTATATCCAGCAATTTCAAATTGTGGTATCACCTTATAACCTCGTTCAACAATTTGCAAAAACACATCCACTTCAAACCAACTCTCAAATGGTTCGGGAGGCAAAGCCTCAGAACGATTTTGTGTTGATGCCAAATGTTGAATCTCTTTTACAGATATATCACCAACAACAGTTGTTGCGATGGTCGGATTCAAACAGTATTCTAAAAGTTTATACCTTAAATCGATAGGATTAAGATCGTTAAGAGATGAGCTATGGAAGAGCCACATCTGATCCTTCGCCCTGCTTGCTCCAACATTGTATCTTCGTTCTGCTTCAGCTCCTGTTATTGCCTTGATTCTTGTATCCAATTCCGGAGCAACAACCATACTCAGGAATATAACATCTCGCTCATCACCCTGGAATGTATAAGAATCACCACATATTAGCTGACGGGCATTCATTTCATCTGCACCAATACTTTGTAGGAGCATTTTCTCAATTAGACGATCTTGAGTAGATGTGCTTACCAAGCTAATAACACCAAATGTCTTACCCTCATATGCCGGATCTTCACAACATTCTATAATCTGATGAACAATGGCTTCTGCTTCAACAGGATTGTCTTTACCCTTCATATAAGCGTCTTTGACAAAGTGAGTACATACAACTGGCTCCAAACGGTTGCTACCAAATTGGCGCAGGGGAATCAAGGGCTCCGTTTTGTAAAAATTTCGATTCGAAAATCCTATAATTTCTGGCATGCAGCGGAAATGCTCACGCAGTCGTATCTGGTTGGCATAACGAATTGCAGCTTGAGAAAAGAAACTCCCTTCTAAATCTAATGATTCACTGTGGGGAATATCTTGAAGATACTCTCTTTGAAGTACCAATACCTGTTCTCGATGGATGCCTACATGAGTAGGACGAATCTGCTTGTCATCACCAACAACAATCACCTTCGGTGCAATATAGTGGAGAAAAACGGCTTCAGGTCCTGATTGACTAGCCTCGTCAATGATTACAACATCAAATGAGTCTTGGCCAGGAGTAATTGATTCTACCACTCGATAGATTGGCATAACCCATGCCGGAATAGCATTTCGGCATTTTGCCATATTAGCCCTAGCAGTGGCACGTCTACTCTCATCATACTTTCCACGCCCACTTTTCGTTATCTTTTTAACCGCCTGCATCCATGCCTCCAAATAACGACGTCGTTCCTCACTAAGATTTTGAATACACTCTCTCCAGGCTTTTTCAGCAGCAAGAAGCGCCAAATATTTACCTTCCTTCCTGCACACGTCTTCTAATAATTGAACCTTTCGTGTTAATAATGTTGGGTCACAAAGTTCATCGAGCCATCTGTTAGCCCGAGACCAATTCCAGGCGTTGCAAAAGTTGTTAAAACGACCCACCCAAATATTATTATTCCAATCCTTATTGAAAGTATTGAATGTTTTTTGCGCTATTTGCTTAAATTTGTCTCTAATAGTAGACATCCTGCGATATGTATCATTCCATTTATCAATGGTAATAAGGTAATCATATACTTTCTTGTATTGTTTCTTGTCACGGTTAGTTATTGCATTGAATAATTGGGCTACTGCTTGATGAGGATTACCCAATGTCATGGTTTTTTCCAATATTTTTTGCAATTGGACAAATTTTAGCGTACTTAATTCTTGTCTTTCTTCCATGTTCGATACTTCAGCAGCTTTACACATTGCATGGACTTCTTCTACAATATACCACTTTGGTGGAGAGAGTCCTGGAGTTGCATCAATTTGATGTCTGAGTTTTAAAACCAAATTATGCAAACCAAGTGCATCCTCAAGTGGTTCACATAAATCCTTATAATATTCAAGTTTGATAGTAGGCAAACCTTTTGGAATTTCTGCTCTACCTTCCCACAAGGTTTCCAGTTTTTTCAGGCATAAATGAACTTTCAGCCAATCCACCAAATCACACAAACTATTTACATTGTTACAGAGTTTGCCTTCTATACGGACTTCTTGTATTAAATAAATCGCATCTTTAACAACTCTTGCCCTGATAAATCCAATTCCAAGTTTTTTGCCTGAATTAAGGTGTTGTAGAAGTGCTTCTGCTTTAGCCACAACCCTAGTGTAATCATGCTCTTCTAATCCTGTGACTGTCATTGTACTTATGCGGCTTGCAATTTTATCAATTGCCTGAATTTGTTCTTTGGTAAATCGTAATAACTCTCTCCATACTCTGTCCTGTTCTGCAATAATTTCACGAGCCGCATTTTCTGCCCAGGAATGGAAATGATTTGCCAACTCTTTAAGTTTATCTACAACATAAGACAAGTTTGTTGTGAATTTTATCCGTTCCTGAGAGGGCATTGTTTTCAAAGCAGAATAGGCTGGATAATTCCTATACTTTTCATGTGATTTGAGTTGATGAATAGCACGATTTTCTTCTTCCACTAAGGAAGAAAAGATTTCAGGATTAGGAAGCTCTTCTGTACTTACACGCTCCTGAATAATTTCATTTTCCATATTTTTCTTGTAAACTTCGTGCCACATCTGGAGGAAATTCTGCATTTCTTCATTAGACAAAGGAGGGGGTATATCTACCTCAGGGGAATCCTCAATCCATCCAAGATGCTGCTGCTCATTATGAACCTGTATAGCAATTTGCTGTGCTGTTCCAGAATATCGTTCAAATAGGTTATTGTAACGATATGTTTCCTTTTCTCGAATAGAACGTAGATCATGCAGCAGAGTAGCTTTCCTTCGACGTATTTCGTCAAGTTGATCTTCAAGACGCTTTAAGTTTTGATCACTATTGTGCCATGACCAGTGGTTTTTTCTTTCAGTAATACCCAAAACAGATTTTTCTAAGTCACTCATGCCTTCCCTATCATTGCCAAGTAGTAATACACAGAGCTTTTCAATTTCCTTGGGAAATTTTCCTCGAAGTACACTCAATGCACGAACTGTATGACTGGTAACCAATACACGTTTACCTTTCGCCAGGAGATGACATACAAGGTTAACAATTGTATGTGATTTTCCAGTTCCAGGTGGGCCTTGGACCAGCACACCAACATCTCGATCAATCCGCCAAGCTATTTCTTTTTGTTCGTTGTTCGCTGATAGCGGAAAATATAGATCGGTCTCTTCTGGTTCATATGAAATATTAGGCCTCTCAGTTGTTGAATCTATATGTTGACCATAACCTTCCTCTTGAGCTATTTCAATAATCGGATAAATACCTGAAGGAATAGGACTTCCATTATTCAGTTGATCTATAATATTTTGAAATAGCTGTATCATAGTCTGCTGAGACCGTTTCCTCAAAATAATAGCTGGTGCTAGGCAAATGAGAGGATCTTTGCTCACACCAGTCTGAGATTTTAAGGAATGTTCATATTTTCCTGAATCGGCTGGTAAACTGTTTACCCAGGCCGAGAGAATCTCCCGAAGTCCCTGTTCTCTCCATACATCATCTCCTTGATTACGTATCAAGTCCTCTACGATCTTTCTTTCAGTACCTAATGGTTGATCTTCAAGATCTAATAGATCAGCTTCCAAGTTAAGAGAAGCTCCTCCACCTGCTGGATGAACCGTAACATGCGCATTCACAGGATTAAAAATAATCTCCACATTTACTGTAAGTGTGTGACGCCTGAGATGCCCACTTTTTGGAGCTTGCCATGTCATGAAACCTAATCCCAATACAACCTCATATTGTTCCCCCAGTTTTTGCTGACGTTGGTAGATGGTAAACAAATTGTTGTATACATTAAGTACATGCCTGCGGAGTAGATCTTCTTTTGCCCAAGGTTTCCAGCATTCCTCTATATATTTGCTCCACATATCAACAATTTCTGGATGATCAGCTAGTTTGACAATTTCTTCCTTTGTCTCATCTTCGTCATTTTCAGGTTCTATTGTTATAAGAATTTGATCGTACAGATTAGGTTGATTCAAGCTTGAGTTGTGAATTTCATCATCTTTCACCCATGGATCTATGCCATCCGGTATAAAAGGTGGATCTTCCAGCTTAGGTTTGATTATTCGTATCCATGGTTGAACCGACTCTACTTCTTGCTCACTTTCCATTCCAAAACGCCATGCTTCACAATAGCAATACTTCTCATAGCGAGGAATGTCTGAACACCATAGGACTTGTTCATAGTTATCTATATCTCGTATTGGTAGTGAACGCAAGCGAGATAGTTCACGGAGGTATGTAAACAGATTTATTGTTTTTTGTCTCAACAGGTCTTTCATTTTTAAAGGTGGGGTAATTTTTTCAATTTAATATTCTTATCTGTTAGAAGTTTCATTCCACATCTATAGATTCAACAAATACATTTTTCTTAACTGATCAAATTTACCACCTTAGACTATAATTGTCTAACCTTTTTCTGAAACATCTTATCTGTTTTCATACACTTAATTATACATAAATGCATATTGACACCTTCTTCTTATTTTTGTAGTTTATGGTGGTATTTTGGATAGAACTTTACCCCGTAGGAATGCCCCCGTGCGGGAGTACGGGGTTTAATGCTCTGTGCGAAATTCCAACGGGGTTCACTTGTTAGGCTACACGAAAAACTGGTAGATTCAAAAATGGTCTGAGTAGAGAGGACATATGAAATATACATCCCCGCCTGCCTATAAAGCCATTCAGGCAGGTCTCATGAGGCAATAAAGCGTTAAAAAAGCAATTAAAAGCCTAGGAGACGTTTGTAAATAGTAACCCACAATAGGTTGAGTATTAAGTGTTCTGCCAAGCTGTAGGTTAAAAAAGAATCAAAGTGGGAATAAATAGTGTCCTTCCCTTACCCAAGGATCTGATAAATTACTAGCAAGTTTCAACAACATAATCGTGATAAACAAAGATAATAGAGGGTATCTACCCAATATCTTGTGGGAGATTGATATACTTCTGAAACTTCATCATCAGAATCACCATTTCCTTAAATTCACAAAACACTTCCTTTTCCTTTTCAAATTCTACATCAATAGAATTTATTCTTTTTAGCAATAAATTGCAAATATTTTACTTGACTTTATCGCCGACCTGAGGGATACTATTCTTATAT
>MAYW01000111.1 GCA_001723765.1 Candidatus Scalindua rubra | reverse complement strand
GTTTAATCAAGATATCAATATTAAATTATTTCAATTCCATACTGGTTCGATTAAAAGGACAGGCACCCAACAAAAGTTGGGTGGTTTGTTCGGATTTCAATTCCATACTGGTTCGATTAAAAGAAAGATGTTCCACCAATAAAAAATTAAAAGTCCATATTTCAATTCCATACTGGTTCGATTAAAAGACGGCAAAACTTCAATCAATCCGTTGTTGTTTGTATTTCAATTCCATACTGGTTCGATTAAAAGCCTGTATTACCGTTGTGGTTGGTATTGCCAAAAGCCATTTCAATTCCATACTGGTTCGATTAAAAGGCAAATCAATATATTATCAAATAAGGACTTATATTGCCAAAAGACATAATTCGTCTGTCTACCCCCATTAATGTAAAAAACCTGTACCCTCGACGACTATATTCCTATTAATAACAACTGCAAAGGTTGTAGAGAATTTTTTTTTACTATAATAAGTTATCGGTAAAGTTTTTCTCTATACCAACTATTTCACGCTCTGTGTATTTTAAACTTCCCAGCTTATAAATGATTACAGAGTCCTCTTCTTCCTTGATACGATCTTCGAGCTCTATCTTCATTGCCTCAAACCTGCCCTCCGTAAGCTCTCCCTCAAAGACTGAATTCTGTACCCAATTAAGATAGCGTTTCAGGAGCTTGTGCACCTTCTGAACCCTCTTCTCTCCTATATCATAAACAAGTATAATATTCATGCTTGCCTCAATCTAATGGCTTGAACGGTTTAAGCGGTTTAAACTGTGTATTCTTACCACCATGCCCTGAATGCCTTGTATTCTTCAATGCCAGTAATATACTTCTCCAGCTTATAGCACTCCAGCCTTATCATACGTCTGTAAGAGACATTTCTCTTCAGATTGCGGTGTTTGATAGTCGTTTTAAGCCTTTCATCATATTCTCTTAAGAATATCTTTCTGCCTCTTTCAGAAAGGTAACAGAAATTGACGTCTTTTTCAAAATCCTTTTCCCCCAGCATCTTTGTGTTAATGAGCTTAAATATAACGTGGTCAACAATTACGGGCTTAAATACCTCAGATATATCCAGACTCAAAGAGAACCTCCTGTTGCCTGGCTCATGTAAATAACTGACGGTTGGATTAAGCTGAGTATGATATATCTCGCCAAGGGTGGTGGCATAAAGAAGGGAATTGCCGAAGGATATAAGGGCATTTATCATATTATCAGGCGGCCTTTTTGTCCTTTTGGTAAACTCCTCATCATGGTCAAGGATAACGTTGAAACTGTCGTAATACCTCTCCCGAATATGTCCTTCCCATCCCATTAGTTCCAGTATATTGTCTGTAGATTCTAATTCTGATATATTTTTTTGTATATCTGTTATATAATTTTCAAGGCCTGATTTTCTGTTCTGATAATATTTCAGGTTTCGCAAAATGTTGTGTGAAGCGCTTTTTATCAACTCCTTTGCAATGGTGAGCCTTTTCCTGCTGTTCTTATAAAACTGCACCTGATTAACCAGGAGAAAGCCTGAGTTCAGATGTTCCCTGGGATAATATGAGCCTGAATAGTATCCATAATAGTTAAATACGTGGACAGGTATTTTCTGCTGGGCAAGGAAGTTGAAGAGTTTGGTGTTTAAGTCCATTTCTCCCATGAGGTATAGACCTTCCACGTCTTCAATGGGGATCACTTTCCTTTCGCCTGATTCAAATTCAAGGTAAAGGGTATTATCCTTCCTCTTAAGCCTGCCGTTTTTCGTAATGTAATAGTTGCGTTTCATATATTAAATCCTTTTGCCACAGAGGTCACAGAGGACACAGAGTTAGCAAAGAGCACACGTCCAAAGGACGTGTGTTAATAGTGTAAGGCTATTTTTCTCTGTGCTCTCTGTGTCCTCTGTGGCTAAAAAAATAAAAAATTATGAATAGCAAAACTCTTCGTACCCGCATTTTTTGCATATCTTTGAGTTCAACAATTCAGGTGGTTGTTCTAAATTCTCTATTTCTTTAATCTTCTTAATCGTCTCTCTGATCTCATCTTCCTTCTCCGGGGTAAGTTCTAACTCTGTTTTCCTCCTCTGTTTTGGATAATTGATGATCCCCTTGCGTATATCAACCCCTTTTTGTTTAAGGCAATAGATGTAATAAAGAAGCTGTCCTACGTGTGAATCCTCCATCTTGTTAGACTTCTTCACCTCGTGTACGGCTTCATCGTCCATAAAATCAATCTTTATAACGCCGTCAATGAGTATTTCCTTTTTCTTCCTCTGATAAGAATTTTCATGAATCAGCTTTCCCAGTAATACGTTATCGGACTCCTGTTCCATCTCGATGTCATGAGAAAACAACCACAGCTTGCGCTTGCAGATGTGGTAATAGTTGAATTCAGTGCCGGTGATTTGAATATTAGTTGACATTTGTAAATGCATGTTATAACATTGTTATAATCTTTAAATGCTTTTAGCCACAGAGGGCACAGAGAGCACAGAGGTTTTTCATATCAAAATGCCCCAATGTCTTCTAAATAATTATCAAAGAAAACTACAAAAAATACTTTAGACACGAATTAACACGAAAAAGACACGAATGAAAAAAAGAAAAAAAACGAATATTAGCCACAGAGATAGATTGATAAATGTGTTTTAATTATCTTCCTTTTAACTCTGTGTCCTCGGTGACCTCTGTGGCAAACCTTAAAATTCCGATACAGTAAATCAGTAACGGAGGTAAATAATTATGTTACGGAAAATATGTACTATAGGCAACAGCTACGGCATTTCGATTCCAAAAGATATCCTGGAAAAACTTCAATTAACTGCAGGCGCTCAGGTTGACGTAAAACTGGACGAAAAGACCAGAAACATAATCATTGAACCCACAAGTCATGAGTTTCCTTATAAGACAATAGATAAGGAGTTTGCTTCCCAGGTTAAAGATTTCATAAGTCTTTACAAACCGGCGCTGAAAGCGCTGGCAAAATAATGAATGTTTTAACTCCTGAGCAGGTTCTATTTATACATTACCGGTTGATAGAGGAAACCGGCGGCAGTCACGGCATCCGTGACGTTGGACTCCTCCAATCAGCCGTTGCAAGACCGGCAACCACCTTCGACAAAAACTACCTTTATCCCGATCTGTTCTCCAAGGCTGCCTCCCTTATGCATTCCATTATTAAGAACCATCCCTTTGTGGATGGCAACAAAAGAACCGCCATCTCTGCCGCATCAATATTCCTAATCCGCAATGGTTTTCAAATTACTGCATCAAACAAAGAACTTGAACGATTTACAATTAAAGCCGCCAGTGAGAAGGTAGAACTGCAAGAAATAACAAAGTGGTTTAAAAAACATTCTAAAAAGTTAAAAACATAAAAAAACTATTTGCCACCGAGGTCACCGAGAGCACAGAGGTTTTTATTAATAAAAAAAACACTATCTTGCAAATTAAATGGTTATCAGATAAGGCTACAAAAAATATTTTTGACACGAATTAACACGAAAAAGGCACGAATGAAAAAGGGTTTTAATTTATGACAAATCTATTTGCACTTTTTAAAAGTATTTCCTGTTTGTTCTGCCAAATCAAGCCCTGTATCAGAAGAATATTTCAATGATGTTCTATACTCATCTAATTTTTCATTTACATTTCTAAACACTATCAAGTTCATATGCTGTAAAAGATTTTCCTGATTTTTGTATTTTTAAGTTGTAAAAAATTAACTTTGTTAGTCTTTTAGTTTTTTCATTTGAATAACTGTTCACACTATTAAAAGTTATATCAGGCGAAAAGTCATCAACTTTCATAATGATTTTATGACGATTATCCTTAAACAATGGGTCATCAATTCCTCTTGAATATTCTATAGGAAGTTCATATATTGGTTCATCTGTCCACTTGGTAAATTGAAAAAAAGATGCTCTTTTCCCAAAATAGTTTATTTTGCAAAAATTACTTTTAAGAAATTCAATTTGCTCAACAGTAGAATTTTCTTGTATTTTAACAGCGATTTTTATTTCTCCTGAGAAATATACGAATTCTCGGAATGCTACTGTTGATATAAACAAATCTTCAGGTTTTTTGGGATGATCATCTTTTTTCACTATTTTAATAAAACAATTATTTACAACAATGAACTCAGGCAAGGAAAATTGCATCTCTGTATCACGAATAAAAGTAAAATATCTTTCTGCGGTTTTTACAGAGTCAAAAGTGCATATCGCATTTAAGAGAGCCATCTTTACAGAATAAGGTGATGGACTTAATAGACTCTTTGAAGCAGAATTAGTTGCATCACTTGCTTTAAGAGAAAATAATGATGTTGGCTGAAAAACGAATTCTATCCACATTTTATGACCTTTCAATTTAGCTTAAATGGGGTTGAATTATTAATAAGCGCCACCATTTTTTCAGAAAATTCACCAATTGATTTAAACGAAATAACATTTATAGCATCTGTTTCTATACTGTTAAGACTTTTCTTGATTTTCTCAACTTGTGATATATATTCGCTATCAATCGGACTCACAGTTGGAGCTGGCATTGTTTTTGAGGAGGTTGCAATTACTCCTTCAAATTTTACAATGTGAGGATTTTGTGTATTCCTCATCGCACCTTTTGGTTTGATAAAAGTGTATAGGATAGATTGTAAAAATGCTTTGTAGCGTTTTATTCGTTCTTCATTTGTAATTGTATATTTTTTTGAAATGTCGTTGTAGCCGATTCGATAAAGATCAAAGTTTGAAACAAGAGCGTATATACCGGAATTTGCAGGCCGATGGAAGATATTTTGACCTACATTTGCACCTTCTTCCCCTTGCGTTGTTCCTGCATCGGATACATATTTTACGTGAAAGAAGCTTTCGGTTTTACTTTTGTCCGGTAGAGCAACAAGCCAACCGAACTCAGCACAAGACTTGCGTGGCAAGTTATTCCCCTCTGCTGTTACTAAAACACCTTCTAAGTCATCCAATGAGCACAAGCCGAGCATTTTATCAAGTTTACCTGAATCATCAATTTCAGTCTTGTATTTCTTCTCAAGCTCTTTAATTTTTTTGCCGAGCTCCTTCTTTTCATCTCCATTTGCGTTTTTATGTTTATTTTTAATCTCCGAATAGTTCCTTTTATCATCTTCGCTAAATTTATTAAGAAGATACTTTTTCTCTAACTTATTTAGTTCTTCTTTTAGTTGTTTTATTCTTTTGTCATCTTTAGAAGTTCTAATCTGACTTTTTATTTCTGTATACCTCTGTTTATCATTATTTTCAAATTCCTCAACATTTACACCTTGAAGGAATGTGACAAACTCTCCTGCAGATACTATCCGATTGGCATTAAACGATAAGCATGAAGAACAAAGGTTTAAATTATCTTCCTTTGCCTTTAGCCAGAGATGTTCTGCCTGAATATGCTTAAGCATATCGCCACTAACAGCATTGACAGAAGCAATTTCACCCTGATCATCAACAATTGTAACCTGTCGTGTAAGAATCTGATTTCCTTCACCTCCCTCATTGTTGAGAGAGTGCATATCAAGTGTAATGCGTCCACAGATTGACAACGATGAGAGTATTTGTGTGTTAGACATTTTCTACCTCCTCTAAAATGTTCTCATTTGATTCTTGAATTTTTTCTTTGCGATCAAATGCATAACCATAAGCGGCAAGCAATCGACCAACTATATTTGAGCCATATTCATCAATAAGTTTAATAAATTCCTCAATATCTTGTTGCTTTACGTTAGAACGTGGAATGAAACTTTCTCCTTTCTGTTCTTTTAATCTTGCATTTTCAACGTTGTACAAAGCTATAAACTCTGCAAGATATTCTATTAGTTCATTTTTGTAAGCTGATTTGCGCTTTAAGTCTTGTGCAATACCATACTTGACTTCGTACTGTCTTTGCTCCTTTGGTGTGTACTGAAGTGAAATTGTACTTTTACGGATAGCAGCAGCAATATTTTTAAAACCTTCGCACTGCAAAATTGGCAACAATTCTTTATTAGAAATTTTCATAAGCAATACCTCCAAAAATTTTGAAGAAAAAGGTGTCGGTTTATATTTAACCCGCTTAGCCCAATAATCAGAAAATTTATCCATTAAGTAGATACCATAAGTTGCTAGGCAGTTGAGAAACATTATTAGGTGGCTACTAGTAATAAATTGGCGATACTGTTGCATTACTTCTAGCGCAATCCCTGACTCTGGATTTTTAGGTGTCTCTTGAAGTCTATTTATAATTGTTAAATGTTCTTTAATAATCTGAATCCACGCTTGTCCATCATTATATGAGCCAATTTCAATGAATGTTGGTAGCTGGAGAAATGACAAATTGCTCACAGCTTTATTCTGTCCTAAATCTTTTAAGTAGGTAGTGTAAAATCCATTGATGAAGTGGTGAGGGTTAATTAATTTACTGAATACATTTTTTCTTTCCTTATATTCAGGTATGTTTTTTATAAATGTTTCACAAAATTGGAGTAGACTGGAGATATCCAGTTTAACAGCAGAAAGTCCACGAAGTTTTGGTTTGAATGAGAGGTTAAGAGTAAACAATTGATTACAATCTATGTTTTTTGGACATAATACATAAATCTTTGAATCCCAACTTTTATCACTAATTTTAATAGCCTTTATTGTCATTGCTTTGTAGCAACCAATCATCTTCATCCATTCACGCAACCAAAATGATGGTAGGTTTTCATTTTTCAATCGATTTGATTTAGGTTCATTAACTCCTTTACCTTGATGCGGATTAAACAGTTGCAAAGAGTTCACTTTAATATTTGCATCAAGTTCCATATGTTTTTTTAATGCCTTTAATCTTTTATTCGATTGTTCAAGAAAGTCTTCCGGCTCAGAATAGAGAAATAACAATTCCTTCAGTAAAAAAGCAAAACTGTCCCTGTTGTCAAATAAATTTAGAATTACTTTTTTGTAACCCTCCAATGCTTTCAACTGATAAATGCTGGAAAAAATATCATAATCTGGATTAGGTTTAGGCTGATAATTTTCGATTTGTTGATTCATATTGACGGGTTTTTGCTTCTTCAACTCCTGAACAAATTTGTTAAAGTTGTCTCTTTTTCCCTTTTCCCCATCATAGTCAATCACTGTAACTGCTGAATCTGGTTTATCATTTTTGACTTTGATATAAATCATTGTTTGAAAATATTTAGTACTTTTGACCAATTCTTCTGTAATTACATTTCTAGAATGAATTCGAAAATAAGAACCCTCATCTAAAATTTGTATACTTTTTTCACCAACAATTTTGCTTAGAATTGCTGTAAGACCAAATGCTTCAAGAGCATTGGCATAAGTGCCACTATCTTTTAGAACAAAATAATCATTTTGATACACTGTTAACCCCTATGAACATTCCTTCATTTCAAAAGATTTCTGATCACATATACGAAGTATTCTAACAAGAAGGAAATATAATAAACTTTCACTATCGTCATCAAATTTAACAACAAATGGAGTTAAATCTTCATTATCCCAACTTTTGAGCGTATCAATTCCTGAATCAAAATTATTAAATGATTGTGCATATTGCTCTATCAAATTCTCAATTATACTACTCCCATCTTTCAATATTGAATATCTTTCAGATTTTACTGTTTGTGCGGAGTGGTGTCTCAGGATAGCTGTGAATAATGCTTTAGCAATACATACAATCTTATCTGTTTCATAGCCTCTTTTTACAAGTGTATTTTCAAGAATTGACCAGCCAGCTATTGCACCTGCTCCTGCATGAGAGGGGAATTTCTTTTTTTCGTCTACTTCGGCATCAAAATCAGTATGTGCCAGTATCTCTCCTTCTATATAGTTATCTTTTGCTATCTGATACTTGACCGCTTTATCTTGCCATCCTTTGTTTAGTTTACCAAAATCGTGCATTACAATTAAGATGCCAATCAAATCTGTAAAAGAAACAGCAATATTTAATTTTTTTGTAAGCAAAGTATTTAATGAATAATTAATTTGTTCATTGAAATATTTGTTATAGGCTTTTGTCATGTATTCAACATGTTCCTCATAAGTATCTTTTGTAATTTTAATCTTTTTTTCTGATTTTGTTTTACTAATAGGCTTAGATATTTCATTACCTTCATTTAAGAAATTTAGCCCAATTTCTTCACTGTAAGAAATATAATTAGCATTAACAATAATAAAATTCTCTCTTTTGACTTCATCAACAGAAATTATTTCATAAGAATAAACCTGTGATGCAAAAGATCCAACGTCAAAATTGTCATCTATTATATTGCTTTCACGAACAGCACGAATAAGCCAATCATCTCCATCTTCCTCTAGTTTTTTAAGATTATATAGCAATGTCCATTTATGGATTGAAACAGTTTCATAAGAATAGGGATTTAGAATTTTATAAACGTTATTGTGTAACAAAACATTAATAGTGTCAATTTCTCGAATTAATTCACCAGCCCTTGCTTTGTCAGGATGCATCCAGACTGTTTTTATCTCATCTTCACGGCCACTTGCTTTCATTTTCTGCAGTTCTAATAATTCTTTTTCAGTAATCACAGCATCTATGATCTTTTGCCCTTGAATATAGCCAAGGTTTTGTCCGTTTATCTTTTGAAGTTCTTCAAACGTTTTTTCTGAGATGTTTTGTATATAAGGCTTAAAGCTATCTGCTTGATAAACATAAATTTCTCCATTTTCATTCTCAAAACGAGCACAACGACCTATTCTTTGAAGTAGTGAATTTATTGGCGCGATTTCTGTATGTATTACATTGCAAGTAATATCAATGCCAACTTCTATAACCTGAGTTGCTACCAATATAGCATCTGATTTACTCTCACGACCAAATAACTTTTTTATTTTTTCTTCCTTGATCCTTCTATCACTACCAAAAAAACGAGAGTGTATACAAATCACCTCTGTTTTAAGACCTTTTTCAATGATTTTATCTCGAATCTCTAAATAAGTCTGTTGACAACGAAAAACACTATTACATATAACAATTGAACGTGACCCCATACTATGTTTGGATAATACAGCATCAGCAGTTAATTCAATTTCTTTAGTGTTTATAATGCGTACTTTTCCAGCTTGACTTCTCATCTCTCTGATTTCTTTTATACTTATTGGGACAATTTCTACATCAAGTTCTAATTTAAAGGCATCCAAAAGCTTTTGTGAAAGTGTTGCTGTCATTAGACAAAATGGGGTAATATTCTTCAATTTCCTTAGAAGATGGAAAAGTGTTGATAATGAAAAATTAGGTTGCAACAAGTGAAATTCATCAAAAATAAGATAAGATGAGATAACTGCACCAGCATTAATATTACCCTGTCGTAATGGTAATGATAGTGGAATGCTCAATAAACTGCTTAAAGATTGGTCAATTGTTGTAAATATAATGTCCCCCTCAAGAAAATATCTATCATTAGACTGTTCTCCAGTTTGTAATGTAACTTTCAATTGTTTGTCATATATAAAAATCTTTTCTCTCACAGTGTCGAATAGAGAGTTCGCGAGAACTCTCAAAGGTAACGAGTAAATCATTTTTTTTGGGAACAAAGTATTTTCCATTTTGGCAACCAAAAATGGCAAGATAGCCGCCCAAGTTTTTCCCGACCCCGTTGGTGCTTGAAGTAAAACATTCTTACCTCTAAGAACTTTTTCAGCAAAATCTATTTGAAAAGGATAAGAATCATGTCCAGTAATTTCTTTAAAATACTTTTCACATTTACTTTTTAATGAATCTCCCACAAAAAAGCCACACTCACTTCCCTTATCTTCTAAAACAATATTTTTATAGAATTTTGCTCCAGCTAAATATTGGCATAATAAGCTCCTATTAAAATAATAGTTTAAACCGTTTAAGCAGTTCAAGCAGTTTAAAGTTGTTCAAGCAGTCGAAGAAGTTCAAACAGTTTAAGCGGTTCAAGCTGTTTAAACTGTTTAAGCCGTTCAAGTCGTTCAAACGGTTTAGACTGTTTAAGTTTATTTCTGTTTATCCTTTATTCTCTTCATTATTTCGTCTAATTCTTCTTTCATACTCCTTTGCTGTGGCTTCTTGTATTTTGTCCCTTTGTATCTGCTGCCCTTCTTATCTGATCACGGAGTCCAAAGTCTTTTGCGAATCTGCCGTCACTGCTTACACTGTAGATTTTATTTGTCAATTCTCTTGAGAGTATCCAGACCTCTAAATCTTCAAAATATCTTGCACTCATCTTTTTTCCTCCTTTTTAAATAGTTTAAAAGAACCGTTTGAACAGTTCAACAAACAAAAAAGTTCAAGCCGTTTAAATTGTTTAAACCGATTGAACGGATTCTTTCACCATCCCAAACCCCATACTACCTTTCTCTCCAAAGCCTGTTTCATAACCGATTTCGATTAGTTCCGGGTTTCCATTCACTTCAAAGGGGGCTATAAAGCCGATGATGTTTGTTCCTTTAAAATTTATGTTCTTTGTTATCTTTCCGTTCTTTTTATTCATATAGTATTCGTCAATCTTTATGGTGAATTCCGGATCGTCAATCTCTTTTCCTGTTACAAGATTATGTTTCTTTATAAGGTTATTTTTTATAGCCTCTGAAAAACCGTATTCCCATGGGCGAATGTAATGACATGTATAATTGTTTGAACGGTTTAAACCCTTTGAGCCGTTCAAGCCGCTTAAGCAATTTAAACGGTTTGAACCTTTAATACTTTTACTTATGGTTATTGGTGAAAGGCACGTAAAGCGCATGTTGTTACTGAATTGCGGTTCAGGAAGTGTTTCTACCTGCTTTATAAGAAAACAGGTTTCGTTGCCCACCTGCCCGATTTTTATCTCCTGCCCTTCGGCGAATACTCCCGTTATGAAATGTTGGATAAAGGTGTCCACAGGTGAGGCTATATACCAATGAATATTTCCGTCTCCAAATGAAATAGTCTCTCCTTTAATCTTAGCTTTTTTACCCATTAGCATAGAATAAGTAAATAGCTTGAACCCTTTTTTACTCTCTGGAAACCTATAGCCTTCATTGTGCAGAAACTGTGAATAGTCTTCAGATGAGTTTTTAATAATTTTGTAAATCAGGCCGGTCAGGAAATAGTTATAGTTTACGTGTAAGGTTTTGTGCTGACTGACGGGTATTAACGTGAATTTAACTCTCATTTTTGTCTGGTAACAAACTGTTGTTTTTGAACTTTTCTATGACTAAAAATAAAGTAGTAAGGCAGTGTCAGGTCTGGACATGATACAATTTAAGTTATCCATTCCTTGGCCATGTTCAGGCCTTTTTCATTTGATGTCATTTCCAGTTGTTTACGTCTGATAGCCATAGTGCTCCCAAGTTTTGAATGCCACACCCTGCCGTAAGGGTCGCCAAAATCATCAAGAAAGATAACGTCAATGTTATTATCCATTGCCAGCTTTATTGCGTCGGTGGAGAAATATGAACTTGTTGTTATCATAATGCTATCTACCTTTTTTACGGATACTTCAAACTCTCCATCCTCGTTTTTGACAAGGAAGCAACCTTCCTTCTTGCGAAGATAAGAACCGTATGTGTTGATAACTAATTGCATGGCTTTTAATAATAGAAGTCAGAAGACAGATATCAGATGCCAGATTACAAAAAATAGATATCAGATGCCAGAAGTCAGATAACAGATATCAGATTAACAAAATATTGTAGCGGAAGCCTTTAGGCTTCCATAGTTAAGTGTAAGTAATTTACTTTCACTGACCACATACACTTCTTGTAGGAATCTGTCTTATCTATCTTTGTCGTTTATCAGAAAATTTATATAGTTAAGTAGTTTATGGATCATTAGCTGCTTCACGTTCTCTCTCATCCTCTTCCCATTCGATTATTAATTTCCCCCCCTCGACTAACTTCTCTATGCCTACCTTTGTGATTTGGGGCAAGTTGACATCTTATTGTGGCATGATTATCTGCAATATAACAATGTGCGTTACATTGTCCTTCCAAATCCTTAGGAGACCCAAACATTTTTATTTCTCTATCTGAAAATTAAAATTATTAATCACTTTCACTTCGTCTTTACAATCGCCCCAAACCCTCTCGAAACTGATAGATTCGCTTCGCTCACTACATGCTTCTCGATACCCCAGTAATCAGGCATCTCAATAATGGTGAAAAATTATCCCGGAAAGTCTAGAATAGCAACCACAGCAAGTTTGCAAAATTATCTTAAACTTTTTCTTTTGCATGAAGTATTGTAAGACCAACTAACTCTTTATCGTGATAATGATATACGATATCATCTTCCATTACGCTATCTTTTGCCTGTTGAGGCTAACTGAAACTTATATAAAGCACATCTGCCTCTTCATCATAATCAGTCCATATGCGTTTTGATGGCATTTTCAAAAGATGTGGTATAGAATTTAAGATTTCTGCTACTTTTTCCATTTTTGGATATTACAGAGCCAATTATCATTTTTTAGTTTTCTCAAGGCAATCTTATACACGTCGTGTGCTTTAAGTTTACTTGTATCAATTCTAATCTCTGCCGGTATTTTTTTAAATTCCTTAAATAGTTTCTTCACAAATTCATATTTATCCGCGTAATCTGGACTGAACAACCATTCACCGCCTTGTTTGCCTTTCTTTTTTTTATTTATCCTTTCATAAAGGATTTTCCTTTGTGCCTCCAGCTTTATTGTTACAGTTTGTAAAAGAGGTAAAGCTGTTTTCAAGAATGATTCTCTGGAATTTAATCCGGTGGTTTCAAGGATACAATTTCTCCATTTCCTCCTGGATAGATCACGATATAAAGCCACCCATGCATCGGCTTCGCCGATAGGGGACATAGGAAATTTGGAACGATATTCTCCTATACCGTAAACAGGAAGTTTCAGATCTTTTGCCAATTTATTAGCAAGAGTAGACTTTCCTGCCCCAGGTAAGCCTATAATGCGAATAATAGGCACAAACTTCTTCATCTGATTTCTGCTTGCCCCGTACGAGCCTACCCGGATGACTTATAGTTGGATGGGCAAAGCGAGTTTACGGGGTCATCTGTCCTCTGTCGTTTGTTGTCTGACGTCTGATTTCTGTCCTATTAAAAATTTAAGGATTTCTAAGTTTTTTCTGTCTATATGGCAATTCTTTTGTTTCTGTATACTTCGATATAATTTTAAGTTCAGGGTCCTTGTGAACAAGAATTGCGCCTTTATCTATTGCTGTCGCAGCAATAAACGCATCTGCAACGGAAAGTCTGTGATATACCTTAATACTGCCTGCTAACAATGCAAGCCTCTCATTTGAGTCTATCCTGCAAATAGGCAGAGATTTTACCAGCACAATTAACTCTTTAGCGGAATCCTCACTTTTTTCCTGCCAGGTGATGTAGTACAATTCCATAAAACTAACGAAGGATATATAAACAGGACTTTTCCCTTTATTAGCGAGGTTCAAAATGTCTTCAACAATATTGCTACCTGTTTCATCTTTTGTGAAAGCGAATATTGCGGATGTATCCAACACATAACTTTTAGCCACGGTTTCTTTCCTCTTTTCTTGATTTTAAGAGCGCCTCACGAAGGTCAACCTCCTTAAATTTTCCCCTGAGTGCTTTAAGTGGATTTTGGGGAATCGGAAGGACTGTAATCGTCTGACCATCATCAATCCATTCAATTTTTGTATTTGGCTTTATGTTGTATCTTCGTCGTATTTCTGCTGGAATTGCGGTTTGCCCTCTTACCGTTACTGTACTTTTCATATTTACCTTCCCTCCATTACAAA
Source organism: Candidatus Scalindua rubra (assembly GCA_001723765.1). Lineage (GTDB taxonomy): Bacteria > Planctomycetota > Brocadiia > Brocadiales > Scalinduaceae > Scalindua_B > Scalindua_B rubra. The sequence goes on along the minus strand of MAYW01000111.1, from coordinate 1,762 downwards.
AATAAGTATACAAGATTAATTAGCATAAATTCAAGATATTTATCAAATTTTACTTGTAAATAATTGTACCTTCTATAGTCCATGTCCCAACGAGTCGGACCTATTACGACCACAAGATGCCCCGGGCATCTGCCCTCTGCTTGCCCCGTACGGAGCTCACCCGGATGACATAGTCGGACGGGCAGAGCGAGTTTACGGGGTCATCTGCCCTCTGACTTAGAGTTAAGGAGTTGTGGAGTTACGAGTTCTGGAGTTGTTCAAATAATTCATAAATCCCTGTATCATTTTTGAGACTTCCTCTGTTTTCTGCATTCTGTGTTCTATTATTTGTATTCTTTTATCTGCTGTCTGTCCTCTGTTTTTTTATCGTCCCAAACCCCCTTGAAACTGATAGATTCACTTCACTCACTACATGCTTGCCGATGCCCCAGTAATCAGGTATTTCAAAATTGATCGAAGACACAACATGAAAACCTAATATAGGAATGTACATAATTCTTTAGAAATGCTTATTTCTTAAAGTTCCATGATATTGATGTTTTCAATTCTTGAAAAATGTTTTTTATCAAGAGTTAATATCCGCTTCAGACTATTTTCTTTCATATAGACAGCATTATAAGCATCTATAAAATCGATGTTTTTAGATGTATAAAGATCTAATGCCTTAAGCAATAAACGTGACTCTTTTACTTCAAGACCCCTGGTATGTACGCAGTAGTGTCAGGTCTGGACATGATACATAACAATCAGTCATTTTCAATATTTGCTAAGGCTATCAAAATTTCCCTTACACAACCTTCAACCTCACCATACTCTTCAATACTCAATAATTCTTTTTCATCCGATACACACCCCTAAATCCCCTCTTTTTAGAGGGGACTCTTTAATGTCTTTCTCTATTTCTTCATGCAGAAATCAGAATACAGATGACAGAAAATAGTGTTAGCTAGAAAGTAGTGTCAGGTCTGGACATGATACATAATAAGTTATCCATTCCTTGGCCATGTTAAGGCATTTTTCAATAGACATCATTTCCAGTTGTTTGCGTCTGATAGCGACAGTACTCCCAAGTTTAGAATGCCACACCCTGCCGTAAGGGTAGCCGAAATCATAATTCTCTCTTTCTTTTGTTATCTAAAAGAAGTAAATACACTATAGTCAATTATCCCAACATATGCTCATAAACACTGTTCTATTCTTATTCACATCACTAAAAAATCCACGAATCGTTCGTCCATCATAAAAACAAGTGTAAGTTTATAGTGTTAGTGATCAGAAGTCAGATGACAGATTTCAGAAAGCATTAGAATCTTTTTTTTCTTTTGTACCCATCCGCACCAATCTGCGGCAAAATTATTCTCTGCTACCAGTGAAGTTTTTTATAATTATTTCATGTCTTCAATATATTTTCTGAAAAATGGAAGTTATAAGTTAGGAATCAATATCGGCAAAAAGCTTTAATAATCTATTCCACACTGACAGGTCTTGTGCTTCATCTGATATCTTTTGTGCCCATTTCTCCATATATTTACGATTAATTTTGTTTTTGTGGCGAATGAGTATTGATTTTGCATCTAGCAAGAGTTTACGAATTAGCGTGGCTAATTCGCCAACTCATTATATTACAACGAGTTAGAGTTTTTAATCATTCCCCCTAACTTTTTGTATTGGTATGTACATTATTTTATTGACTTTATGGCATAATTATGGTAATCTTCCCCCTAACTAATAATTGTTCGTGGGATTCCATGGCCTATTTGAC
>MAYW01000110.1 GCA_001723765.1 Candidatus Scalindua rubra | reverse complement strand
GCTAATGCTCCTATCCAACCATACCTCAAACTCTTAACCAAATATTTTATCTGCTGTCCAAACAACTTAGAAGAATGTAGATAATGACGTGTTTCTATCATCTCCTTCCAGTCTGCATAATTAGGATCTTCTTCTCCTGATAATAATATTAATTCAATTTCTCCTAAATCTTCTAATCTTTGAACTTTGAGACCATTTGGCGTTTTATGTTCTACGCTATCTTCTACAATTATTGGCATCATTTAAATATTATGCCAATGAAAAATCATTTTGTCCAGCAAAAAATTGTCCAACAGTAAGCCGGGCTTGCAGGGGCGGCAGTGAGGAGAAAACTCATAAGAAAATCTAAATCATAAAATTAGAAGCATTTAAAAGAAGTAATCACACAAAGTCACGAAGAACACAAAACCATGCTTAGCGGGGCAAAGATAAAAACTGTTATTCTATATTTTATTTTTTTAAAATTCGTTTTCTTGGCAATCTTTGTGTCTTAGCGTGAGAAATTTTTTATTTTTTTAGAAAGGAGATAGTATGAAGTGTTTAAATAAAATAATCAGGTGCGGTATAATTCCGATACCATTATTACTCATCATTATCACGTTAATTATCCCAATCACCAGGATATACGGTGGTACCATTACATTTACTGACCTCGCAGGAACAAACGTACCAGGGACTGATCAAATACCGTCTACACCAAATTGGGATGCCTCAGTCGACCTTTGGGTTGACAACTCAGGATTTACCATAGACGGTTTTATATTCAAGCGTACCGCAGGGAACGAAAATATAGGGTCGCAAAATGTGATACTAGATTTAGATCCCACTTATATGAATGGGCCACAAGGTACTGGAGATTTTTTTATGGCTCCGTCAAGACCTGTAACGTTCCCAGGATCAGGCATCTACGTATCTTCCCAGGACGGAACATCGACCTTCACCTTAAACAGTCTGGATATAGCGCAATTTAACGACCCAGAACTTGGTCCTACCACATTCGCATTAACCGCATCATATGGTGCTGTTTCGAATTTCACACAGACCGACAACATCTCAAATTTTAATGACCCAACAGACTTGGACACATGGATAGTCAACGCTTTCGTCGACATAACCTGGTTCACCATATTGACAGTGTCAGCAGAGGAGCCGGAAGGTGATTTTATTGCAATCGACAATATCCTTTACAACGAATCAGCCGCCGTACCTGAACCCGCAACTATTGCCCTTCTCGGAATAGGTCTGGTTGGATTGGGAGGAATGTATTTGAGGAGGAGACGGAATCAGAGTAGGTCAGACTTCCAGTCTGACAACAGCATGCAGTAGACAATAGACAGTACAAAGAATATAGAATAAATAATAATAACAAATAACGAATAAGGAACGTCGAATATTGAATAATGAATGCGGACAAAAGAAGGGAGGTTATTTATAATAAAAGTTGAGTTTCTGTTTATGCATTTAAAAATTTAATGGATCATTGTTAATTTTCATTTATTTTTGAAGATTAAGGGCGAAAACTTTTAAATTTATAATTTCTAGTAAAGAGGGAGGAGGTTTTTCCTACCGCGGAATGACCTGCGGGTTCAGGTTTGTAGCCTGAACCTATTATTTGTACTACAAATGTGGTAATAAATAACTGTGTGATTCAGTAATAGGGATAGTAGGGTCAGACCTTGAAAGCAGAATATGCTTGACAAGCCAGAGTATTAGATTAATAATATGTCACTTTGGCACGGCCTTGGAGAATACAATATGAAGGTGCAATTTATCACATAATGTCAAGAGGGGTTGGTAGAGGAAAAATCTTTCTTGCCAATGACGATTATTCTAGATTTTTAGAATATGTAGCAAAAGCTAGAGAGAAGTTTGATTTAGACATATTTGCATTTCAAAGTAAAACATGGAAAGATATTAGAAGGAAAATAGAGAGGATTACATCTTCTGCTTTCAAGGTCTGCCCCCCCCCAGTTGCGTACAATCAAGTGCAACGTGCGATTGAGCCGCACTTCGCTTTAGGCGACATGATTACAGATTGGAACGAGATTGCGAAATCTCTTGCTGAGAGGCCCAGGGGTCGTAACTCGCAGTTATCTAAGCATTTTTTATATTGAATGAAAATGCCCAAAAACAACTTAGCGCTTATGACCCTCTGACCCCGGTACCCTGTCTGCCCGATAGGCAGGCAACATTCAATTTTTCCATTGTTTTAGTCGGTTTGAAGTGCCCAAATCCCTCCTTGAAAACATGTATAGATACTGCTGTGCATAACCAGCATACCTGCCAAAATAATCCATTCCAAATGCTCTGATCCTATTGTTAGAAACATTATTATTATCGAAGTATAACAATTGCATTATTTTCTTTATCCAGGTGTCTACTGGAAATGCCTGATTAAAGCCAAGGGAAAAAAGCAAAATACAATCGGCTATTTTATCTCCGACTCCTTTTATCTTCTTTAATTCGTCCTTTGCAAGACTATATGATTGCGTTCTTAACGAATTCAGGTGTTTAATGTTTACTGTTTTATTTGCTTCCAGGATGTATCTTGCACGAAAACCCGTTTTTGCATCCATGATTTTCTTATAATCATTAATTTTGCCGGGTAAAGGAAAGGCATAATCCTGAATTTTCTCCAGCGTAAGCTTTTTACCAAAACTCCTGGAGAGCGAGTTAAGCTTTGATTTAATTCTTGAAATATTTGATGCAGAAGAGCAGACAAAGGATATTAAACACTCCCAGGGTTCCTGTTTGATGAGTCTTAAACCCCGATATTTATCTATTGCTTTTCCTATGTATTTATCCTTATTTATTTCCTTAAGTATTTTAGGGAGATTTTCTTTTAGGGAGAAGAAATTAACGACAAATTCCTTGTCAACACCATAAAATTCTATCTCATTCCTAATCTGGTTAATTTTAAAAAATTTATCCTGTGTATTTACATAATACCAGCCGTCGATCTTGTTTATTCTAAATATCTGGCCACATTCCAGTGTATGCTCTAAATTGAAGTCTCTTACTTTTAATTTATTCATATAGTTGCTAGTTTAACCATGCAAAGTCTTGTGTCAAGGCTGGATATAAAATATTTTCCTTGAAAAAAAGTGAATCTATTTTATATATAATTGCACATAAAAGTTAGGCAAACGGTATTTAATATTATAATTATCAGGATGGATATATAAAATGGCCAAACTCCTAATCGATTTTATTGACAAAATAGATAAGGTTAGCCATAAGCTATTTAATGGTAATAACGGGCATTACCTGTCCGAAATTACTGCAGATCGACTTTGTTTCGAAAGATCGCTCCAGGGAATTACGAGCGAGACTGCATCTGATAGTAAACTGGATGTGGCGATTAAAAAGGCCCAAACTCATTTACTTAACAGCCAAGACAAGGGAGAAGGATATTGGGCAGGCATACTTGAAGGTGATGTTGCATTAACCGCAGAATATTTGATGTTAATGCATTTCATAAATAGAGTTAACAAAACAAAACAAGAAAAGGCAATCAAGTATATAATAGAAAAACAAGAAAAAGATGGTGGTTGGAGTATTTATCATGATGGACATAGTGATATTAGTATTTCGGTAAAGTGTTATTTTGCCCTCGAATTAGCAGGTCATTCCGAAGAAGAGCCCTTTATGAAAAAGGCTAGAGACTGCATACTTAATATGGGCGGGATAATGAAGTGTAATACATTCACAAAGATATACCTCGCTATTTTTGGGCAATTTGATTGGAGAGGTATACCTGCTTTACCCGTAGAAATAATTCTTCTCCCCAACTCCTTTTATTTTAATATTTATGAGATATCTTATTGGTCCAGGTGTATTGTAATTCCTTTGGGTATAATTATGGCAAACAGGCCGGAACATAAAGTTGGTGATGATGCAGCATTGGATGAATTATATGTAATGCCTAAGGAAAAAGTCAGTTATCGACTGGACAGAGATCATAATAAGTTCTCAATAAAGAATATTTTTATAAATTTAGATACAATCTTGAGACGATATGAAAAACGGCCTTTTCCCTATTTAAGAAAAATAGCTGTTGAGAAGGCAGAAAAATGGATATTGCAACGTCTGGAAAAGTCAGGAGGTTTAGGGGCAATATGGCCTGCTATGGTCAACTCAGTAATGGCTTTGAAATGTCTTGGGTATGATAATGGGACTCCCGCCCTAGAAAAGGCAATAGAGGAAATAGAAAAATTAGCGGTGCATGGCAAAGATACCATGTTCCTACAGCCCTGTGTATCGCCGGTGTGGGATACACCATGGGCAATTTTGGCACTTTTAAAGTCAGGTTTGCCTAAAAACCATCCGGCATTGGTTAAGGCAGGGCAATGGTTGTTGGGAAAGGAGGTGAAGAGTATTGGAGATTGGAGCTTGAAAAATCCTGTCAAGGAACCAAGTGGGTGGTATTTTCAGCACGCTAATGAGTTTTATCCCGATAATGACGATGCAGCAGTAGTAATGATGGCCTTACAACTTTTAGATTTACCAGATAAGGATGAAAAAAGAAAGGCCATTTTCAGGGGTTTCAGGTGGCTTATGGGGATGCAGTGTGATGATGGAGGATGGGGTTCTTTTGATAAAAATAATAATAAGGAAATTCTAAATCACATTCCTTTTGCCGATTGGAATGCACTTCTCGATCCGAGTACGAGCGACCTTACTGCGCGTGTGTTAGATTTGATGGGCAAATTAGGATATGACTTAAGTTTTCCTCCTGCAAAGAGGGCGTACGGGTTTCTCATGAAAGAACAGGAGAAAGACGGATCATGGTTTGGACGTTGGGGTACTAATTACGTTTATGGAACATGGTCGGTATTGTCCGGTCTTTATTCAATAAAAGAAGATATGACTAAAGATTATGTGAAGAAAGCGGCATCATGGTTAAAGAACGTACAGAATGGAGATGGTGGATGGGGTGAGACATGCAAATCGTATTGGGATACATCTCTTAGTGCCATCGGGAAGAGTACGGCTTCTCAGACATCATGGGCGGTATTGGGACTTTTGTGTACGGAAGAAAGGGATTCCGAATCTGTAAGAAAAGGTATAGAATATTTAATAATGAATCAAAAAGAAGATGGAACATGGGATGAGGAAGAGTTCACGGGCACAGGATTCCCCAAGGTCTTTTACCTCAGATACCATATGTACAGAAGTTATTTTCCACTTCTGGCATTAAGTAAATACAGAAATATGGTTAAGTAATCTCGATTGATGATTGTAGATTGTCTATTGGCGATTGTAGAAAGAAGTCAGAGGCTAGAAACAAGATGCTGGATTCTCGATCCAGATATTAGATTTATGATACTAGAGGTAAGAAGCTAGAAGCCGGATAACTACCAAAAACACCCAGTAGGCGTACAAGATAAAAAGGCTTTATTCTGAGTATTTTGCTATTTTCATGTCAGTCTTAATTAAATCATTTACGACCGTAGAAATATCAGAATTCTTCTTTTCGGCAATAGTTTTTACGAATGAGAGGTTTTTGGGTTCAAGATAAACTGGAAGATTTAGTCTTGCTTTTTTATTGTAAAATTTACCCCTCTTTCCATCTGAAAAATCATATTCTTTCTTCATTTTCATAACTCCGTATATTGTTTCTTTTCATCCCACTCAAAATTGTATTGCAATTCTTATCTCCAAACAACTTTATCCTACCTCGCAGTTAAAATATACCCAAAATTAATATTTATCAATAACTTTTTATTTTTTTTATTTGAAGAGTAATGAAAATGATTTATCCAGAAGATGTGGGAAGTATCGCTAATAAAATGATTCATTATAATATTAGTAGGTTATGTGTTTCCCCCTTTAGAAAAGGGGGAATGAGGGAGATTTGAATTGTGTCAAGTGGCGAGATGTGACACTATTTTAAGAAGTGGCGAGATGTGACACTATTTTAAGATAATTCAAGGGATTGTGTAATATGCTGCGATATGTCTTTTCGCCCATCATTATGTCAGTTACAGCCTCAGTAAGGTTCTGACCATATAACCTAAATAACAAGGAACGTATTCTTGGATAATCGTAAATTAATCTTGCCAGATATGAACCCAATCGTAGTTCTGGTAGTATTCTCTTTTCAAGTTCTAAATAAAAAGCTTGCTTAACGCGATCCTCGTCAAAGTATCCATCAAGCAATGCTCTAGCCGCAATCTGTCCGCTTTGAATTGCGAATGTTATACCCTCTCCTGTAACCGGATCAACGAAACCTGCAGCATCGCCTACTAAAAGTACACAACTTTGCATGAAGCAATCCTTCCTCGGACTAATAGGGACAACAAAATTATGTCTCTCTATCCGTTTTATTTTATCAATGCAAATAAGCCTTAAATACTGTTTCAGCATCTTATCTAGTTTGAGTGCGCCTCGCCTCATGCTCAACAGGCCGATCGAGAGATGGTTTTTCTTTGGGAAGACCCATGTATATCCCCTTGAAACTATGCCAAAATCAAATCTACCTGCATGGATAAATCTATTTAATACATCGTCGTCTACGAATACCTCGTACACCGATGCAGGGATAAGTTGGCGTGTCTCCTTCCATCCTGTTTTCTGCGCAACAAGACTCTTTGCACCATCTGCAGCTATTACAAATCTTGTTTTCAGCGATCCTTCTCTTGTAATCAATTCAACTCCTTTGACCTTACTTACAACGTCTACAACTTCGCATCTTGAGCGAATAACCACCCCTGCTTTTATAGCTGAGGAAACCAAGTAGAAGTCGAACTTTTCTCGCATGATCATTGAAACAATCGGGCTTTGTCTTTTTGTAGCGAAACCAAGACCCGTATCCAGCAAATTCAATTCTACACTATAGCAATCTCTCTCAACGACACCTTGAATGTCAACAGGTAAAAGTCTAATCGCCCTTCGAACCAATCCACCACCGCAAGTCTTGTAACGAGGCAATGAAGCTTTTTCAATAACCACAACCCTTACCCCTTGATTTGCCAGAGTCAGAGCCGCCGATAATCCAGCGGGACCACTGCCAACCACAACTACATCATATGAATTGTAAAAAGACAAATCGCTCATAAGGATTGATTCCAGGTTATCTTTTTAACGACATTTTTCACAAGTAGATAAGATTATTTCATAAGGGAGTGGATTCGTTTGACATCGCCAATGCCTTTTCTGTGGGAACAAGTGGTGTTATCTCTATATCAGTAAAGAATGGGAAGAGCGGCAGGTTTGTCACAATTTGGTCAAGTTCTTCATTCGAATCAGCTTCAAAAATGGCTGCAACTCCCCTCCTACTTCACCAAAAAACAGATGGCTATCTTCACACTTTGTATTTACGCCATGTTCAAAGATTACAAAATGTGTTCTTTGGATGCAATGGCAAAGATCACTCATACTGATTATCAAAAACTACTTACAGCGTTGGGGTATAGAGCATTGTTTCAAGGAGTTAAAGGATACATTTTGCTTCGACCACTATCAAGTGCGACATATTGACATGAGCTAAGCTCAGCTTTGTAAGATTGAAAGATATTGGAACTTATGCCTGATCGCATGGACTCTTACCTACTGGATCAAGCAAAATGCGTATCTTCATAAAATCCTGGAAACGAAACCTGTCACCTTCAATGAATTCAAACAGGCTATCAATTTCTTGCTCGAATTATCCTCAACTAATGAACTATCAAAGAACGAAACGCTTGCCAATGAGTATTTCAAAATAAAATCTGCAAGGGCTAAGAAAAAAATGGCTGCCTAATTTTTTAACAAAGTAATGTTTCATCTAACTCTAACTGAATCCTGATATGTTCTGGAATACAAAGATGAACAGCAGCTGAATCTGCTAACGAATCAACCTCGACATGTTCTAATTTTACCTAAATTGAGCGATTTTTGCCCGCCCGTACCGAACGCTACGTTCGGGCGGGTAGCCGCATCCTTTAGGTTGCGTAATTTACGAGAAATTCTCATACATCCATCAAATGATGAGAAACGCAGGCTAAAGCCTGCGGCTACAATAATATACAATATAAAATCGCTCAATTTGGGTGTTATCTATTTTAAATCTGTTTTCTTGACATGTACGAGTCTGTGTCCAAGCATATCTACGGCAGCTTGAGATTGTTCTAAGATTATATATCCAATTAACGGTTCATATACTCCATCTTCTGGTTTCATGTCTAGAAATAACACCTCACTGTAAATAGGTTTAAAACCTTCAATTATAATTTCAACCGGCTATCATTAAAATTTATATCATCAGCTAAAATTCCATCTTGCCATTTCGTATACATCTTTGAAGCTTTTGCCTGTTTCCAGAACAACCGTCGGTTCAAATCCGCAATGCACCATGCAATTGCGACAGCGAGGGTCCTTGTCCGTGCCGTATCTGTCCCAGGCAGTGTTATCCATCAATTCCCTGAAGGTTTCGTAATATGCATCTGTGATTAGATAGCAGGGGCCCTTCCAGCCAAGATAGTTCCTTGTCGGATTACCCCATGGTGTACACATCAGGTCTCTTTCACCCATTAGAAACTTTAGATAGAGGGGAGTGTTCATGATCTTGTATTTTTTTGACAGTTCATAAATAAAGCTGAATTTTTTTTGGAATTCTTCCTTCTGAATGAAGACGTCATTTGAGTTATCTTCAAAACTGAATCCCGGAGCGACAAGCAAACCATTAATGCCAATCTTTGTTAAAAATACGAACAATTCTTCTATCTCTTCTGGATCGGTATCCTTAAAAATTGTTGTATTGGTGCATACCTTGAAGCCCAGTTGTTTGGCCTTTTTAATGCCATCCGTTGCCTTCTTAAACACTCCTTTTGCTCCAACTATCCTGTCATGAGTTTCTTCCATCCCATCCAGGTGTACGTTTACGTTTAAATATGGACCGGGCTTATATTTGTTCAAAGAATCAGCAAGTGTGATTCCGTTTGTGCAAAGATAAATATGCCGTTTTTTTGCTATTAATCCGTTTACGATCTTGTCAATATCCGGGTGCAGGAAAGGCTCTCCCCCGGTGACTGAAACTACGGGCGACCCGCATTCATCTGCCGCTTGCATACATTCCCCTACACTCATCTTTCTATCCATTGTATCCTTAAATTCCCGTATTCTGCCACAGCCTTCGCATGTGAGATTGCAGTTGTGTGTAATTTCGAGCATCAATACAAGTGGAAATCTTTTAACTGATGAGATTCTGTTTTTTATTAAATATTTAGTAAGAGAATAAGTTTGTTTGAATGAACTTCTCATTATTTCCTACCTTATATTGTTTAACATGAAAGTAGATTCCCGATCTATGTCGGGAATGACAAAGTATTGTACGCACTGTCATTCCCGTGGCATTGCCCCATGGCAAGCAGACAGGGAATCTGATCCTGACTTTCATAAGGACATGTTTTCAAATTCGTGGTGACACCAGGTTGCATGACCATTTAATACGAATTGATTTGACATAAATATTTGGTTATGATAGATTTCTAAATTTGGTATTATTTTGCCACCAAGTATTATATATTTGATATTTAATGTCAAGCGGAAAGATGATTGCGATTTTGTGTGCGATACGACAGGAAATAAGTCCCTTAGTTGCCTGTATGAACGTATCCAAAAAGTTTGTTGTAGATGAAGTGTTGTTCTATCAGGGAGACCTGAATGGTCTGCCTCTTACGCTCGTTGAAGGCGGAGTGGGTAGAAAAAATGCTGTTAAGGCGGCCAATTATTTATTAAAATCTATGAAGGTTAATTTATTGATTTCTTCCGGAGTTGCAGGGGGTTTAAGGCAGTGTATTCACGTGGGAGATCTGATTGTGGCAGAAAGTGTCGGTTATAGTAAACAAAGCGATTTCGACGGTGAGGAATTACAACTGGAATCAGATTATGTTTGTAAAAAAGAAATCGTTCAATTAGCCAGAGAACTTAGTAATGGCCTGGAGACTAAGTTCCATTTTGGTAATCTATTGACGGTGGACAAGGTTATAAGCCAGGCAAGCACAAAAAAGAAGATCGGCGAGCAAAATTCTTTTTTGGCCGTGGATATGGAGAGTGCGGCTGTTGCTGAAGTTGCATATGGAAAAGGTGTTAAGTTTGCGGCAATACGTTCAATATCAGATGATATAGAAGATGACCTGCATTTTGATTATGATAATATAATGTCTGATGAAGGGAAAGTGAAAGTTACGAGCGTAGCTTTGGAGGTTATGAAACACCCACATAAATTAGCCCTTTTAAGACGCCTTAACAAGCAGACAAAGACAGCAGCTAAGAGTTTGGCTTTTTTTATATCTCAGTTTGTTCCCGTCCTTTATGATAAAGCGATAGCTTAGGCTAAAGACGTGCTGGGAGCATTCCCATTTTTTTGTAGATAAAAAAGGTGGATTCACTTCGTTTAATCCACCCTACATCGTACCATACATTTGTTTAACTTGTAGGGTGGATTAAGGCCAAAGGCCGAATCCACATATACACTCAGGGGTAAGGGGGGTATTGTTGACTTCTTTTTGGGGGATAATATGCCAGATAAAAAGATTGGAATTGTAATGGGTAGTGATTCTGATTTGAGTACTATGCAGGAAACATTGGATGTGCTGAATGAATTTGGAGTAAAATTCGATGTAGATGTAGTCTCTTGTCATCGTTCACCACAACGTGCGCATAAATATGCTATGAATGCAGAAAAAAAGGGCTACAAGGTTATTATTGGTGGTGCGGGTGGTGCTGCGCACCTTGCAGGCGTAATAGCGTCTATGACACCTGTCCCCGTTATAGGAGTGCCTATGTTAACGCCTGACCTTGGAGGGCTGGATTCCCTTTATTCTATTGTACAAATGCCTGCTGGTGTTCCGGTTGCTGCGGTAGGGATAGGAAAGGCGGGAGCGAAAAATGCGGCTATCCTGGCGATACAGATTTTAAGTACTTCAGATAAAGGCCTTAAAAAGAAGATTGTTGATTATAAAAAAAAAGCTGGCTGAAAAGGTTATACAGAAAGATAAAAACGTCAAAAGAAAATTAAAAAGCTTAAGGTAGTACAATTCCACTATCACTAAAGAGTTAAATGTAGAGAAGATAGAGAATGTAGAAAAGTATAACATTTAAAAAAAAGTATTAGTAATTTATAAAGGGAGGTTTTTGTGCCGTTGCCAACTATTGAATGGATTGGTGTAGTAGACGGAAGAATAAAGCTTATAGATCAGACTCTACTGCCTAATGAATTGAAATATGTTTACTGTGATGATATAGAAAGTATATATAATGCAATAAAGACACTAATGGTCAGGGGGGCGCCGGCTATTGGTATTGCTGCAGCAATGGGAACAGTCATAGGTATTAAGAATAAAAATGCAGTGAACTTTGAATCTTTTTTTAAGCAATTGAAGGAAGTTACTTCATACCTGGGTTCTTCCAGACCGACAGCCGTAAATCTATTCTGGAGTCTGAAGCGCATGGAAGACACTGCATTAAGGAATAGTGATAAACCGATTTCAGAGATAAAGGATATACTTCTTAATGAGGCAAAAACAATCCTTGAAGAAGATAAAGAAATATGTCGCAAGATAGGTGAGAATGGTGAAAATCTTTTAGAAGATGGTAGTTGTGTAATAACTCATTGTAATGCAGGGGGATTAGCCACGGGTGATTATGGAACAGCTTTGGCCGTAATTTTTGCAGCGGTGGAGAAGGGAAAGAATATTAGAGTATATGCAGATGAAACCCGCCCTTTACTACAGGGTTCAAGACTTACAGCGTGGGAGCTTAAGAATGCGGGTATTGATGTAACATTGATATGTGATAATATGGCCGCTCATACAATGAAGACGAAAAAGATTGATTGTGTAGTTGTTGGGTCTGATAGGATTGCAGCAAATGGTGATGCTGCGAACAAAATTGGCACGTACAGTCTTTCAATAATTGCAAAGGAACACAATGTGCCTTTTTATGTTGCAGCTCCTGCTTCTACATTTGATCTGAGTATAGTTTCTGGTGATGAAATTCCTATAGAGGAAAGAAGTCCAGATGAAGTTACCAGTATTTCAGGCAATAAGATTGCGCCGGATGACATAAAGGTGTTTAATCCTGCCTTTGATATTACACCAGCATCAAATATCAAAGCTATTATTACGGAGAGGGGCGTAATTAATAGCCCGAACACGGAAAATATTAAAAACATAATTGGGAATAAACCATAAGGAGGACGTCGTGACATCTTTTAAATATTTCATTTGTATAGTTACAATTGCATGTTTAACAGCATTAATTTCTTCAGGATGCGAGATTCAAAGATATACAACAAAATTTGAAGTAACGCCCGTTATGGAAGATAGTACGACTGACCCACAAAGGCTTACCAAAGAGCTAGATGAGGAGTTACGCATGGAAGACGAGAAGAGGAGGAAAATGCTGCTGGATAAAGCAAAGGCAGAAGCGGGAAAGGAAAATACATCTGCCAAGGAAAAACCAGATGAAATAAAGTAACAGAAAAAGGTGACAGGCTACTTTTTTGTAACACGAAAATAGATTCCCGATCAGGGTCGGGAATGACAATGTGTTGTTTTATCTGTCATTCCCGTGGCATTGCTCCCATGGCAAGCAAACAGGGAATCTAGATTTTTCATAATTCGCTGTGACTCTGATTGTCATGAAGGTTTAATCCTAAAAATAGCCTGTCCCCTTTTTGCCTTTAGTCTGCAAGTCTCAAACCTAGTTCTTTCGCATATTCGTAAACTGTATGGAATTCTTGATAAGTTATGGGCCTATTTATTTCAGGAAAGTTACGGGCCTTGAATGTTGGTCTGTACTGTTCCATAACATTTACAAACGTGTTTTTTGAGATTTTGTTCGCAAGAAAATCGATTATGTCTATACTACCTGCAACATTGTCTGGCATTACTAGATGACGGACCAGAAGTCCTCTAGTTGCTACACCCTCCTCAATCTCTAAATCTCCAACCTGTCTGTGCATTTCTATTAAGGCTGATTTCATTACTTCTGGATAGTCCTGTGCAAAAGAATACTTTTTTGAAGAATCAGAGTTCAAATACTTCGCATCAGGCATATAAATATCGATTGTTCCTTCGAGAAGCCGTAATGATTCAATAGATTCATAACCACCGCAATTATAGACGGTGGGTATTTTGAGATCCTTTTTCCGGGCAATATGAACAGATTCGATAATGTGTGGTACTACATGCGTTGGAGTAACAAAATTAATGTTTATACAACCTCGTCTTTGTAACTGTAACATCATATTTACCAGATCGTCTATTTCTACCTCATTTCCATGGCGAAGCTGGCTGATGTCATAGTTTTGACAAAAGATACAACCTAAATTGCATCCTGCAAAGAATATTGTTCCTGATCCACCTTTACCTACCAATACGGATTCTTCTCCATAATGTGGACCTGCCGAAGAAACAACGGCTTTTGCACCTATGCCGCAAAAACCCTTTTCTTCATTTAAACGGTTAACCTTGCACATCCTTGGACATAGCTCACAAGATTCCAATATTTTGTATGCAATATTAATCGTTTTTTGGGGAGTTCTTTTGTTTTTGTCCATTTTCTTTGAATTAGTCATATTTCTATACGTCTCAGACATAATTATTTATTCTAAGTTTTTATTTGATTTTGTCAATATAAGGAAATTCGTGTTATTCCTAATTCTTGACACTTTGGTATGTTTCTGTAATAATCTGAATTATGATAAAAGAAATGATTGGTAAGATAGCAGAAGGAAAAGACCTTTCGATCGAGGAAAGCAGGACAGTAATGAAAGAAATAATGGAAGGTAAAGCCACAGATGTACAGATTGGTTCTTTTATTACGGCTTTACGAATGAAGGGAGAAAAGGTTGACGAAATCACTGGCTGTGCTGGTGTAATGAGGGAAAAGGCTACTCATATCAGTGTAGGTAATAAGATAGTTGTGGATACATGTGGTACCGGTGGAGATGCAAAATGTACATTTAACATATCGACGGGCGCTGCGTTTGTTGTTGCAGGTGCTGGATTAAGGGTTGCAAAGCATGGTAATACAGCTTCAACAAGTCACTGTGGAAGTGCTGATGTACTTAAGTTATTAGGGGTTAATGTTGAAGCAAGTCCAGAAATTGTCGAAAAGTGCATTCAAGAGGCAAATATTGGTTTTCTTATGGCGCCACTTTTACATTGTTCGATGAAATATGCAATAGGTCCAAGACGTGAAATTGGAATAAAAACCATATTTAATATTCTAGGTCCGTTAACTAATCCAGCAAGAGCTACAAGGCAGGTAATTGGTGTATATGAGGCGAAGTTGACAGATATTGTGGCAAAGGTGCTAAGAAAATTAAAGACAGAACATGCATTTGTGGTCTATGGTTATGATGGATTGGATGAAATTACGACTACTGACAAAACGAAAGTCTGCGAATTGAAAGATGGAAAAATTAAGAGTTATTTCATCACACACGATAGCTTTGGAATTCCAAAGGCAGAGATAAAGGATTTCGTTGTTGATTCATCAGAGGAAAGTGCAAGTGCAATCAATGAAGTGTTAGATGGAACAGGTGGCCCTAAACGTGATATTGTCCTCTTAAACGCATCTGCTGCAATTGTTGCCGGGGGAGGTGCGGAAGATTTGAGGGATGGAATACACATTGCAGCAGAATCAATAGATTCAGGTCGAGCTAAGGCATCTTTAAAAAAGCTGATTGAGATAACACAGAGAAAATGAAACAGTTCGCCCCGCAGAATAACGAAGTTATATTACACTTACACTCTGAGGTCCATCTTGTGTTTTATTATTTGCATTATGTCTCGATGAGAAACAATTCCCACCAGTTTTCCGTTATCATCAAGAACTGGTACCCTTCCTAAACCTCTCTTAACCATCTTAGACATTGCATTGGTGGCATCATCATCCGGGCTTACACGTAAAGTGGGTTTTTGTGAATCAATTAACTCCCTAACATTAACCTTGTTCCAATCTGCCCTGGGAATTTGTTTTACATCATGGATTGAAATCATTCCCATAAACATTCCGTTACTTACCACAGGATAGCTGTTATATCGATACTTTAAAAGGTAATCATCTACCAGCTTATCAAGTGTTAATGAATCTTCTACTCTTACTACATCACGAGTCATAATTTCGGAGATCTTTATACCATGTAATAGTTTCCCTGTTAAGAGTTGTTGATAACCTGCCTCCGCAGCACTTTTTAGAAATATTCCAATAAATGCAAACCACAACCCACCAATGAAATTCCCAGTAAAGATATTGAAAAAACCGAAGATTATTAAAAATACTCCCAGCGATGAACCAATTCTGCTGGTGGTATATGTTGCTTTTTTTATGTTACCTGTAGAATTCCAAAGAATTGCACGAAGTATTCTTCCTCCATCAAGAGGGAAACCTGGCAGCAAATTAAATATCATTATGGCCAGGTTTATAAATACACAATATTTCAATATGCCAATTAATGGTATGATTGGTAAAAAACTTATAAAGAATTTACTTATTATAAGAAAAAGAAGTGCAAGGATGCCTGAACAAATTGGGCCAGCCGCTGCCATTTTGATCTCTGATATGGCGGTTGGAGGTTCTTCTGTCATTTCTGCTACACCACCAAAGATAAACAGCGTAATACCCTTTATGGGTATATTATTTTTTCTGGCAACCATGGAATGGCTTAATTCATGAAGTAAAACAGACAAAAAGAGAAGCACGGCCGAAAAAATCCCCATAATCCAATATGTTGATTTATCAAGCTCGGGATACTTCATGGGAAAATAACCTAATGCCAGTGTCCATGAAATGAACGC